>NZ_JBHVYE010000001.1:0-261056 GCF_042881135.1 Streptomyces sp. NPDC058284 | reverse complement strand
TGTGGCGCGTGTGTTGGGGCGGGGCGCTGGGCGCCGGTTCGAGCGGGGGGGCGGGGGGGGGCCGGGGGTTCTCCACGGGGTCGTCCCCCTGGTCTTCGCGCCCCTGCCCCACGACCATGGCGATATGGGTCGGCCACGGTCGCCCCGGGCAGATGTCCTGAACCCCGATCCGGTGGGCGCCCGGCAGCGAAGGGGGCTGCCCGTCGGCGATCACGGACTCATCGGCGTACGAGTAGATCGTGGTGTACGACGGGCCCGCGGGCATCGGTGTGCCGCCGGCGGCGAGGGCCTTCGTCCAGTTCGAATCGCGGGCGAACTGCAGGACCGAGGCCGGACAGCGGGCGATCTCCGCGATCGGACGACAGGGGCTGGCGAGCCGTGTCCCTTGGAACGGGGAGCCCAGCGTCACCATGTCGTCGACCCTGCCCGCCAGGTCGGGCCAGTAGCGCAGGGCCCACGCCGTCAGGAGCCCGCCCTGGCTGTGCCCGACCAGGTCCACCTTCCGGCCGGTGCGCTCCTGGACGGTGCGCACCGCGTGGACGACGTACTCGACGGACTCCTGCATGTCCCTGAGCCCGCGGCCGGGGGAGTCCACCCAGCAGCCCTGGTAGCCCTTCTTCTCGAGCTCGGACAGATAGTTCCAGGCGTAGTTCTCCTCGCCCTTGAGGCCGGTGCCTGGGACGAAGATGACGGTCGGCTTGTCGTCGGCCCGGCGCGGGTCGTCGAGGTCCGTCCGGCAGTGCAGCGCCTTGGCGAGCTCGGCTGCCGGAATCTCCAGCGGCGGCGACGGATCGGCCGCGGCCCCGGCGGTGGAGGCCGGAAGGACGGAGAGGGCCAGCACGGCCGCCGCGAGAGAGCCGAGCCATGAGGACAAGCGCACAGTGACCTCCGCGAGACAGATGGAGAGCCCCCGCCACAGGAGGCCCTTCATCGTGAAGCGGCGCACCACTGGACGTCAACAGCCTCACGGGTAACGCGAGTTGACCGCAGGCGTGCCGATCCGGCTGTCGGGCGTCATCCCGCGCTACTCCGCCGTGATGGCCCAGCGCTCGTGGTCCTTCCACTCGCCGTTGATGAGCTGGAAGGCGCTCGAGTACCCCTCGTACCGGAAGCCGAGGCGTTTGACGAGGTTCAGCGAGGGCGTGTTGTCCGGCTGGATGTTCGCCTCGAGCCGGTGGAGTTCCAGCTCGTCGAAGGCGAACTCGATGACGAGGCCCAGGCCTTCGGTGAGGTAGCCGCGGCCGGTCGTGGACGCGTACGCGGTGTAGCCCAGGGTGCCGTTCCGGAAGGCGCCCCGCACCATGTTGTTGATGTTGACGCCGCCCACGATCGCGCCGGTTGCGTGCAGGCAGACCACGAAGCCTTCATGGGTGGGCTGCTCGAACCGCGCGAGAAACGCTTCGAACGCTTCCACCGACATCTCGCCGCCGCCGACCCAGCGGTGCAGCATGTCCGCGCTCTCGGCGCGCAGTGCGGCGATCTCCTCGTAGTCCTGACGGCGGACCCGGCGTATGGCCACGCGCGGGCCCTGACGCAGATATGTGGTGGTTGCCATCCGGCGATCGTAAGATCGTATGCACCCCGGAGTCGACGCGATTCAGCGCCCGGTGCTGCCGTCGATGAGTTCGCGCAGGATGTCGGCGTGGCCCGCGTGCCGGCCGGTCTCCTCGATCATGTGGGTGAGCGCCCAGCGGACGCTCGGCGCCGGGCCCGGGCGGTCCGGGCGGGGGAGTGGCGCGCCGAGGTCGGTGCACGTGTCGAGGACCTCGTTCGCGCGGTCGACGGTGGCCCGGTAGCGGGCGACGACGTCGGAGACACCGTCCTGCGGGGCGGGCCGGAGCGTCGAAGGCCAGTCGGTGATCCGTTCGCCCAGGAACGTCGCGCTCTCGACGGCGACCAGATGGTTGAGCAGCCCGAGCAGGCTCGTGCCCGACGGCACCGCCGCCGCCCGGACCTGCGGTTCCGCGGCTCCTTCGACCTTCGCGGCGATCGAGGCGCGCAGGTAGTCGAGGAACCCGCGCAGGACTTCGGCCTCGCTGTTCGCGGTGCGGGGCGGCGGGGTGTCGTTGCGGCGGGAGGAGGCGGTGGGCACGGCGTACTCCTTGTGCGGCGGGGTGTGGTGTGCGGGAGGGGAGAGGCGGTGGTGCGTCAGCGTCGGGGCGGGGGCGCCGGGTCACGCGGGACGGCGTCAGCGGGCTCGGCGTATCAGCAGCACGTGGTCGATGACCTCCGCGGTGCGCCCGCCGGGGCCGGTCGCCACCCGGCGCGGCGCGTCCGCCCGCTCCACCGGCCACTGCGCGGGAGGCAGGCGCAGCTGCTCGGCGACCTCCCGCGCGGTCGGGTAGCGCACGTCCGGGTCCTGGTTCCACGACCACGGCGCCGTCGAACCATGGTCGACGACCAGGAGAAGGCCGCCCGGGCGCAGCAGCCGGGCAGCGGCCCGCAGGATGGCCGACCGGTCCTGCTCGTAGGGGGTCTGGAAGTAGTGGGCGGTGACCAGGTCCAGTTCGAGGCCGGGCAGCGAGGCGCGCGCGTCGTGCTGTCGGGCCGTGATCCGCTCACTCAGGCCGCGTGCGCGGGCCAGCCGGCCGAGGCGCGTGATCGCCACGTCCGAGACGTCGAGGGCCGTGACCCGCCAGCCCCGGCCCGCGAGCCACAGCGCGTCGCCGCCGCCACCGCAGCCGAGGTCCAGGGCGTCCCCCGGGGGCAGGGCGCTCACCATCTCGACGAGGCGGGTGTTCGGCCGCGGATCGGTGGGCGTGGGCAGCTCCGCGTACACCTCGTCCCAGTACGCCGCGGCGTCGATGTGCTCCATGTGCTCCATCGGATCGGGTTCCTTCCCTCGGTTTCCGTGGAGCGAGTCTCAGCCGAAACGTCAGCAACTGGCATCCCGCCTTGCAGATCTGGCAATTCGGGGCACTCGGGGAGCACGTTCCGGCGGGTGGCGCCCCGCGTGGGCAGCAACCGGCGGTTCCGCGTGCGCAGCAGCCGGTGGCCTTACGCGTGCAGCGCCCCGCCCTCCTCCACATGCCCCTCAGGCTCCAGCTGGATCGTCGAGTGGGCGACGTCGAAGTGGCCCCCGACGCACCGTTGCAGGCGACCGAGCAGCGCTCCGTAACCGTCCCTGAGCGCCTCGTCGGTGACCACTACGTGCGCCGTTAGCACCGGCATGCCCGAGGTGACCGTCCAGCCGTGCAGATCGTGCACGGCGACGACCCCCCGCTCCTCAAGCAGGTGCCGGCGGACCTCGCCGAGGTCGACGTCCTGCGGAGTCGCCTCAAGCAGGACGTGCACGGAGTCCCGCAGCAGCCCGTACGCACGCGGCACGATCAGCACCCCGATGACGATCGAGGCGATCGGGTCGGCGGCCTGCCGGCCCGTGAACAGGATGATCAGGCCGCCCACGATCACGGCGACCGAGCCGAGCGCGTCCCCGAGGACCTCCAGGTACGCGCCCCGCAGGTTGAGGCTCTTCTCCTTGGCGTCCCGCAGCAGCCACAGCCCCACCAGATTGGCGAGCAGCCCGCCCACCGCGACCACGAACATGAGGCCGCCCTTGACCTCAACCGGCTCGCTGAACCGACGGATCGCCGACCACAGCACCCAGACGAAGATGGCGACGAGCAGCAGCGCGTTCAGGACCGCGGAGAAGATTTCGACCCGGTAGAACCCGAAGGTCCGCCGCGGCGTCGGCGCGCGCTGGGCGAGGGTGATGGCGCCGAGCGCCAGCGCGACGCCCACCGCGTCGGTCAGGCTGTGCGCGGCGTCGGCGAGCAGCGCGAGGCTGCCGGACAGGAGCGCGCCGACCACCTGGATGACGGTGATCGTGCCGCTGATGCCGATGGTCCACAGCAGGCGGTTGCGGTACGTCCCGCTGAGCGTGCCGCCCGCCGTCGCCGCGGCCGGGCCGTGGTCGTGCCCCATGCCCGCGAGTGGATCACGGGGCGCGGCGCGCTGCCACCGGACGGCGCCGCCCGGAGGCAGCGCGCCGATCCTGCGGCCCGGCCGGGTTCTCGGCCACCGGGCAGGCCCCCGGCCGGGCTCTCAGTGGATCTGCGGGGACACCGAGGTGCCGCGCTGGTGCGGGATGCCGAGCGGCGGGGGCAGCTCGCCCTGCTGGACCGTCACCGTGCGCGCGGGGGCGGGCACCCGGATGCCCTCGGCGCGGTAGCGCTGGTGCAGGCGCTTGATGAACTCGTGCTTGATCCGGTACTGGTCGCTGAACTCGCCGACGCCCAGGATCACCGTGAAGCTGATCCGCGAATCGCCGAAGGTGTGGAAGCGGATGGCCGCCTCGTGGTCGGGGACCGCGCCGGTGATGTCGGTCATCACCTCGTCCACGACCTCCGTCGTGACGCGTTCGACGTGCTCCAGGTCGCTGTCGTAGCTCACCCCGACCTGCACCGTGATCGACAGCTCCTGCTCGGGCCGGCTGAAGTTGGTCATGTTGGTGCTCGCCAGCTTGGCGTTGGGGATGATCACGAGGTTGTTGGAGAGCTGCCGCACGGTCGTGTTGCGCCAGTTGATGTCGACGACGTAGCCCTCCTCCCCGCTGCTGAGCTGGATGTAGTCGCCGGGCTGCACGGTCTTCGCCGCGAGGATGTGCACGCCCGCGAAGAGGTTGGCGAGGGTGTCCTGGAGGGCCAGGGCGACCGCGAGGCCGCCCACGCCGAGCGCGGTGAGCAGCGGCGCGATGGAGATGCCGAGGGTCTGCAGGACGACGAGGAAGCCCATCGCGAGCACCACGACCCGCGTGATGTTCACGAAGATGGTGGCCGAGCCCGCCACCCCGGAGCGGGACTGCGCCACCGCCCTGACCAGGCCCGTCACGATCCGCGCGGCGGTGAGCGTGGCCGCGAGGATGAGCAGCGCGGTCAGCGTCATGGAGACGTTGTGTCCGGTGCGCGCCGTCAGGGGCAGCGCGCCCGCCGCGGCGGCGAGCCCGGCGGTGATGGCCGCGCAGGGCACGAGGGTGCGCAGGGCGTCGACGATGACGTCGTCACCGCTCCACCGGGTCCGGCTGGCCCGTACGCCGAGCCACCGGAGGAGGGTACGGAGCAGCAGCCCCGCCACGATGCCGGCGGCCACCGCGATGCCGGCGACCATCCAGTCGTGCAGTGTGAGCGCACGGGTCATCGGTTCACTCCCGTCGCACGGGAGGAGTGGTTCGTCGTGCGGAGCGAATGCCCCGCCACGCGGCGTATGTGAAGTGACGTCACCTTGTGATACCTGCTCGATTCCGGGAGTTCGGTCGCGCGGGGCGGGAGACCAGACCCGGCGCGGACGTCATCCTGCCCCATGCGGCGACACCGTGCGCACGTACCCCCACCTGGATCTTCACGGACCGCTCACCTCTGTAAACCGGGCCGTGGTGACGCAGTGTCAGGGACGGGGCCGGGCGCGGTGGCAGGCGCGGCATGCGCCGATGGACGGTCCGCCCGTGATAAAGCCTTGAGCCGGGCGATTTGTCGGTTTCTGTGTGTGAGTGAATGGAAGTGGCCGAGCATGGCGGTGGAGCGTGAAGCCGCAGTTCTGGAAGAGCCGGCAGGCGGCGAGCCGATCCGCGAACCCCTCGTCTCGCCGGTCGGTTCGCACAACGAGTGGGACCCGCTGGAGGAAGTCGTCGTGGGCCGCCTCGACGGGGCGACGATCCCTTCCAGCCACCCGGTCGTGACCTGCAACATCCCGCCCTGGGCGGCGCGGCTGCAAGGGCTCGCCGCGGGCTTCGAGTACCCGCACCGGCTGCTCGCGCCGGCCCAGCGGGAACTCGACGGATTCATCACTCTCCTGCGCTCCCTCGGCGTCACGGTCACCCGCCCAGAAGCGGTCGAGCACAAGCGGCACTTCGCCACCCCCGACTGGTCGTCGCGGGGATTCTGCAACGCCTGCCCGCGCGACGGCCTGCTCGTCGTCGGCGACGAGATCATCGAGACGCCGATGGCATGGCCCTGCCGGTACTTCGAGACGCACTCCTACCGCGAGCTCCTCAAGGACTACTTCCGGCGCGGCGCGCGCTGGACGGCGGCACCGAGGCCGCAGCTCCTCGACACGCTGTACGAGGAGGACTTCCGCCCGCCCGGCCCCGACGAGCCGATGCGCTACGTCCTCACCGAGTTCGAGCCGGTGTTCGACGCGGCGGACTTCGTACGCGCCGGCCGCGACCTGTTCGTCACCCGCAGCAACGTCACCAACCGCATGGGCATCGCATGGCTGCGCCGCCACCTCGGGCCCGGCTACCGCATCCACGAGATCGAGAGCCGCTGCCGCACGCCCATGCACATCGACACGACGTTCATGCCGCTCGCCCCCGGCAAGGTCATGATCAACCCCGAGTACATCGACGTCGACCGCCTGCCCGACGTGCTGAGCTCGTGGGACGTCCTGGTCGCCCCCGAGCCCGATCCGCTCGACGAGCGGCTGCTCAAGATGACCTCCATGTGCGGCAAATGGCTCAGCATGAACGTTCTGATGGTCGACGAGAAGCGGGTGATCGCCGAGCGGCACCACACCGGCATGCTGCGCGCGCTGGAGAAGTGGGGCTTCGAGACGATCCCGTGCGACCTGCTGCACTACGCCCCGTTCGGCGGCTCGTTCCACTGCGCGACGCTCGACGTGCGGCGCCGCGGCACGCTGGAGTCGTACTTCGACTGACCCCACCCCCTGCTCGTCGAATCCGTGCCGTCCGGGGGGTTCCCGAGTCGCCCGAGTTGTGCAAATCTCCTTTCTAATTCCGCGGGCCGGTGGACGTCACCGCCCGTGACGCGACCGCTGTCGCGCGGATACGGGGTGAAGCACTGATGCGGAACACGGCGCGCGGGCACGACCTCGTCGCGTTACGACGGCTCAACACCACCGTCGTACTGCGCGCGCTGCACCGCCGCAGCCCGCGCACCCTCGCCGAACTCGCCGCGGGCACCGGCCTTTCCCGCCCCACCGTGGAAGCCGCCGTCGACGAGCTCACCGAGCGCGGGCTCGTCGGCGAGGCGGCGGGGGACCCGGGGGAGCGCGCGCCGGGGCGCCCCGCCCGCCGCTTCCGCTTCCGCACCGAGGCCGGCTACGTGCTCGGCGCCGACATAGGCCCGCACAAGATGGTCCTGCTCCTCGCCGACCTCGGCGGCACCGTCCTGGCCGCCCACCGCCGCGACGTCGACCCGGCGCTCGGCGGCGGCGCCCGGATCGACCTGCTGCGCCACGCAGTGGAGAGCTTCCTCGCCGCCCACGCCCCGCGCCGTGCCGCCGTCCTCGCCCGCTGCGTGGGCGTGCCCGGCACCGTGGACACGAGCGGGGTCGTCACCTCCGTCGTGGTGCCCGAGTGGTCCGGCGTCGACCTCGGGCGGCTCCTCAAGGACGGCGAGCCCGGCCCCACCCTCGTCGAGAACGACGTGAACCTCGCGGTCCTCGCCGAGCGCTGGCAGGGCGCCGCCACCCTCGCCGCCGACGTCGTCTGTGTGCTCACCGGGCACCGGGTCTCGTGCAGCCTCACCATCGGCGGCCGGCTGCACCGCGGCAGGCGCGGCGGCGCGGGCGAGCTCGGCATGCTGCCGCTGCTCGGCATGAGCAGCGCGCAGGACGCCCTGCGCTGGCCGGGCGCGCGGCGCGCAGGGGAGTCCGAAGTGGCCGCGCTCGCCCGTGCCGCGGACACCTCGGACCCCCGTGCGCTGGCCGCCGTCGCGGACTTCGCCGACCGGCTCGCGCCCGGCGTCGCGGCCCTCTGCCTCGCCGTCGACCCCGAACTGATCGTGCTGACCGGCGGGGCGACAGCGGTCGGCCGGCGCCTCGTGCCGCTGCTCGCCGAGCGGCTGCGCCCCATGACCCTGCACGTCCCGCGCATCGCGCTGAGCTCGCTCGGCGGACGGGGCGTGGCCATCGGCGCCGTGCGCAAGGCGCTCGACCACGTGGAGGAGGAACTGCTCGCGGACACGGCGTCCTGACGGCGCGCCCCGGTGCGGGGACGGACCGCGGCGGCGCCCGACGACTTCCCGGGAGGCGAAGGCACACATGCGCAGAAGGACACTGCTCGGCGGGGCGCTGGCGGCCCCCTTGCTCGCCGCCTGCTCCGACGGGGGCGACGGCTCGGGCGGCGGGGGCAGGACGACGCTCTCGTACGGCATGTGGGACCCGGCGCAGGTGCCGGGCATGGAAGGGATCATCGCCGCGTTCGAGAAGGCGAACCCGCGGATCTCCGTGCGGATCGAACTGACGCCCTGGGCGAGCTACTGGACCACGCTCAAGACGTCGATGCGCGGCGGCACCGCCCCCGACGCCTTCTGGATGAACGCCGTCAACTTCCAGCTGTACGCGTCAGGCGGCGTCCTCGAACCGCTCTCCGGCCACATCAAGGCGGATGCCACACCGGTGGACCGCCACCCGGAAGCCCTCGTCAAGCTCTACTCCTACCGCGGCACGCAGTACGGCCTTCCCAAGGACTTCGACACCATCGGCCTCTGGTACAACAAGAAGCTGTTCGACAAGGCGGGCATCAAGTACCCGGACGCGAGCTGGACCTGGGACGACGTGCGCGACGCGGCGGCCGAGCTCACCGATCCGCGTGAGGGCGTGCACGGCTTCGCCGCCGAGATGGACCGGCAGTTCAAGATCTACCCCGCCATCTGCCAGGCGGACGGATACGTCATCGAGGACGGCCGCTCGGGGTTCGGCGACGAGCGGTCCATCGAGGGCCTGCGCTTCCTGACCGACATGGTCGACCGGGGCTGGTCACCGCCGCAGAGCGCGATGGTCGAGTCCATCGGCCGGGTGCGCTACTGGTCGGAGAAGGTCGCCATGAACTACGACGTCTCCGCGATGGCCGGGCAGATGTACGCCGTCCCCGCGCTCAAGGACCACGGCGGCCTCGCCGTCCTGCCCAAGGGCCGGCGCAGGGCCACCATCATCCACGGCCTGGCCAACGTGATCTCGGCCAAGAGCCGCAAGAAGGCGGCGGCCTGGAAGTTCGTGCACTTCATGGCGGGCCGCGAAGCCGCCGAGATCCAGTCGAAGTCGGGTGTCACCATCTCCTCGTACGAAGGAACCCAGGACGCCTGGCTCGAGTCGATGCCGGAATTCGATCTGAAGCACTACATCGAGATGCAGAAGTACGCGGTGCCCTATCCGAGCTCCAAGAACACCGCCGTCTGGGAGAACCTCCAATACCCGCTGCTCGGCGCCGCGTTCAGCGGAAAGGGCGGCATCGAGAGCGCCGCCCGCACGCTGGGCGAGCAGATGGACCGGGCCCTGAAGGAGGAACGCGCCTCATGAGTGTCTTTCCCGCCACGGCGGCCGCGAAAGCGGCCGGGCGCCGCGCCACCGCGTCCGGTACGCGTCCCCGGTCCCGCAACCAGAAGGCCGCGTACTGGTTCGTCGCGCCGCTCGGAATCGGCTTCGCCGTCTTCTACTTCTGGCCGCTGCTGCAGACGTTGTACTTCAGTTTCACCGAATTCGGGGCCTTCGGCGGCCACACGTTCATCGGCACCGACAACTACGTCCGCGTCGTCAAGGACGTCACCGTCTGGCAGGCGCTCGGCAACACCCTGATCTACACCCTCATCGGCCTCATGGCGCTGCCGATCGCCATCGTCGTCGCCTCGCTCCTGAACCGGCGCGGGCTGCGCGGCGTCCCGCTCTACCGGGCCCTGTACTTCGTGCCGTTCGTGACGCTGCCCGTCGCCGTCGGGCTGGTCTGGAACTGGCTCTACAACGGCGACTTCGGTCTCCTCAACGAAGTCCTGAGCCGGTTCGGTGTGGACCGGCACTACTGGGTGTCGGACCCCTCCACGGCGGTCTACGCGATCGGCACCGTGATCGTCTGGTCGACCACCGGCTACTACTTGATCATCTTCATGGCGGGCATCAAGGGAATTCCGCAGGATTACTACGAGGCCGCCGAACTCGACGGGGCAGGATCGCTGCGCAGGTTCTTCACCATCACCCTGCCGCTGCTCAGCCCCACCATCTTCTTCGCCTCCATCATCTGCATGATCAATTCACTGCAGACCTTCGACCTGATCTACATCATGATGGCCGAGAAGAATCCGGCGATCGGCGACACCCAGTCGATCGTCGGCCTCTTCTACAAATGGGCGTTCATGGAGAACGCGCAGGGCGCCGCGGCCGCGCTCGCCTTCCTGCTCATGCTCGTCATCGCCGGCCTGACCTTCCTGCAGTTCCGGCTCCAGAAGAGGTGGGTGCACTATGCCTGAGCACGCCCCCGAGCATCCTGAGCACGCCCCCGAGCGTCCTGCTCCCGCCCCCGAGCAAGCCACCGGGCCCACCCGGACGCGCAGGAACCGGCGCCGCGTCGACCCCGGATCCATCGCCACCCACGCCGTCCTCTCGCTCGGCGCCCTCGTGATGGTCTTCCCCTTCCTCTGGCAGCTGCTCACCGCGCTCAAGACCCTCGCGGAAACCTCCCGCGTACCGCCCACCTTCCTGCCCGACACCTGGAACTGGTCGAGCTTCGAAGAGGTCTTCACCGCACTGCCGTTCCGCGAAATGCTCACCAACAGCCTCATCAACACCGTCGGACGCACCCTCGGCCAGCTCGTCTTCTGCTCCCTGGCCGCCTACGCGTTCGCGCGCATGCAATTCCGCGGCCGCAACGCGCTGTTCGCGCTCTTCCTCTCCGTGCTGATGGTGCCGAGCTCCCTGCTCGTCCTGCCGCAGTACGACATCGTCCAGTGGCTCGGCCTGCTCAACACCGCCCCCGCGCTCTTCCTGCCCGGCATGTTCAGCGCGTTCGGCACGTTCATGCTGCGCCAGTTCTTCCTCTCGCTCCCCAAGGAACTGGAGGAGGCCGCCCGCATCGACGGCGCCGGGCCCTTCCGCATCTTCTGGTCGATCATGCTGCCGCTGATCCGGCCCGCACTGGCCGCCCTCGCCGTCATCACCGCCATGTGGTCCTGGAACGACCTGCTGTGGCCGCTGATCGTCAACACCGACCCGCAGAAGATGCCCATCAGCGCGGGGCTGACATCCCTGGAGGGCCAGTTCGAGACGAACTACCCGATCATGATGGCCGGTTCGCTCGTCGCGAGCCTGCCGATGCTGCTCGTCTACGTCTTCCTGCAGCGGCACTTCGTCCAGAGCGTCGCCCTCTCCGGCTCCAAGAGCTGACCTCCCTGCCCCCCACGGAAAGGCAGCCGTCCTCCATGGCACCGCTCCACATCGGCCTGCTCGGCGCCGGCGGCATCGCCCGCGCGCATCTGCCCGGCTGGCTCGCGCTCGGCGCCCGCGTGAGCATCCACACCGTCGACGGCTCCGCGGAGAAGCTCGCCTCCGCGTACGCGGAGCGCGGCCACGACGTCCGGGCAGTCGACAGCCTGGACGACCTCCTCGGCGACGTGCGCGCCGTCGACGTCTGCACCCCCACCCCCACCCACAAGCAACTCGCCCTCGCAGCTGTGGCCGCCGGCCGGCACGTAGTCTGCGAGAAGCCGCTCGCCCTCACCGCCCGCGACGCCGCGGAGCTCGCGGCAGCCGCCGACGCGTCGGGCGTACGGCTTCATCCCGCACACGTGGTGCGCTACTTCCCTGCGTACGCGGCCCTGCGGCGGGCCGTCGTCCGCGGCGACCTCGGCGAGCTCGCCGTGCTGCGCTTCACCCGCGGCGGGGCCCGGCCCCGCTGGGCCCCGTGGTTCGGCGACCCGGCCCAGTCCGGGGGCGTCATCATGGACCTGATGGTGCACGACATCGACATCGCCCGCTGGCTCGCGGGCGACGTGGTCCGCGTGCACGCAAGGACCCGCGGCGTCGAGCACGCCACCGGCAGCCCGCCCGAGGTCGTCACCGCCACCGCCGTCCTCACCCACGCGTCGGGCGCCGTCAGCCACATCGACGGACTGTGGGGACTGCCCGACCAGGAGTTCCGCACGACGTTCCGGGTCGCGGGGGCCGACGGCCTGCTGCACCACGACTCCACGGCCGTGCCCGGCTTCCGGATCACCGCACAGGGCGTACGGGCCGCGAACGAAGGCATCCCGTCCAGCCCCATGACCGAGAGCCCGTTCCTCGCCGAACTTCGCGAGTTCGCCGCGTCCTGGCAGGAGGGCGGCCCCGAACCGCGGGTGAGCGCCCGCGACGGCGTCGAAGCGGTGCGGATCGCCGAGGCCGCGGTGGAGTCGAGCCGCACCGGCCGTGTCATCGAGCTCGGCCGTGCCATCGGGACCGCGCCCGCCGTCGGGAGCGCCCCCGCCATCGGGGCCGCCCCTGTCGTCAAGTACGAGGAGGCAGTGCGATGAAGGTCATGAAGGTCGCCGTCCTGTCGTTCGCCCACGTCCACGCCGCCGGGTACCTCCGCCTCCTGGCCCGCATGCCCGGCATCGAGGTCCTGGGCAGCGACCCGGACACCGACCTCGCGGCCCCGGGCGAGGTGCGCGGACGCCCCGTCGCCGACGCGTCGGGCGCCGCCTACGCGGACACGTACGACGAGGCGTTCGCCTGGGGCCCGGACGCGGTCATCGTCTGCTCGGAGAACGCCCGGCACCGCCCCTTGGTCGAACTCGCCGCGGCACACGGCGTGCCCGTCCTCTGCGAGAAGCCGCTGGCCGCCACCGTCGCGGACGGCGAGGCGATGGTCGACGCCTGCCGCGCCGCAGGAGTGCGGCTCGCGGTCGCCTACCCGGTGCGCTTCAGCCCGGCGTACGCCGCCGTGAAGGCGGCCGTCACCTCAGGGGAGGCGGGGCAGGTCCTCAGGGTGTCGGGCGCCAACAACGGCGCCATGCCGACCCGCGCCCGCCGCTGGTTCGCCGAGCCCGAACTCTCCGGCGGCGGCGCACTGATGGACCACACCGTGCACATCGCCGACCTCCTCGACGACCTCTTCGGCGAGGCCCTGCCCGTCGAGGTCTACGCGCAGACCAACAACCTCCTGTACCCCGACGAGGTCGCCGCCGAGACCAGCGGCCTGGTCAGCGTGACCTACCCCAACGGCGCCGTCGCCACCATCGACTGCAGCTGGTCCCACCCCCGCTCCCACCACTCCTGGGGCGGCCTCGAACTCACCGTCGTCGGCGAGCGGGCCACCCTGGAGATGGACGCCTTCGACCAGAAGGTGCACGGCTTCAGCGAACGCCGGGGGCGCGGCACCGAAGTGCCGTTCGGCGTCGACCTGGACGAACTCTTGCTGCGCGCCTTCCTGTACGGGCCGGAGGAGGGCGGCATGACCGTCGCGGACGGCGAGGGCGGTCTGCGCACGCTGCGTATCGTGGAGGCCGGTTACGCCTCGGCCCGCAGCGGAGTCCCGGTGCCGCTCGACCTGCGGTGAAGCGGGGAAGGGCTGCGTCCGTGTGGCGCGGGCCCATCCTCCCGGCGACGACGGGGATGGGAGGACACGCCCTAGAGTTGGGCCGTGGACGATGAGCGGACGCGGAACACGGTGGGCGGGCAGGCGCGGGTCGGGACGGTCGTCCAGACGGGCCGTGTCGAGGTCCTGAACCTGTACGGGGGCGACGGGCCCGGCGACGGTGAAGTGATGTGCCATCAGTTGCCTCCCGATGTGCGGCACTTCGAGGACCGCGACGACCAGCGCTCGCTGGCGCTCGGCGCCGCCGCCCGCCCCAGAGCGGCCGGCCGGCCCCTCGTCGTCTCGGTCACCGGGGTGCACGGCGTCGGCAAGACCGCCCTCGCCGTGCACCTGGCCCACCGCCTCGCAGCGGCCGACTCCTACGTCGTGCGGTACGTCGACCTCGACGACCACCGCCCCGACGGCGGCACCGACCTGGCCGACGTCATGGGGGAGCTGCTGCGGTCCTTCGGCGTGAGCGACCTGCTGGAGGGCCCCGCGCCGCGTCGTCGCAGGCAGTACTGGGAACAGACGGGCAAGCGGCGCCTCGTCCTCGTCCTCGACAACGTCCGTACCGGCACCGAGGTCAGCGGGCTCCTCCCCTCATCCGCGGAGAGCGTCGTCGTCGCCGCGGGCAGGCAGACGCTGTTCGACGTCGAGGGCGGAGTGGACCTGGAACTCCCGGTGGACCCGCTCGAAGAGCCGCACGCCGAGCGGCTGTTGAGCCGGATCGCCGACGACCCGCGGCTCACCGCCGACCCCGCGTCGGCCGCCGAACTCGCCCGGATCTGCGGCGGCCTGCCCGCCGCCCTCCAGGTGGCCGCCGAATGGCTGCGCAAGCACCGCACCCGCAGGCTCGCCCGTCTCACCGCCCAACTCGCCGCCGAACTCGACGCGAACGGAGTGCCCACCGTGGAGGCCGTATGGGACGCCGCGTACCAGGACCTCACCCCCGGCGCCGCCACGCTCTACCGCCTGCTCGTCGAGCACCCCGGGCCCTGGATCGACCCCCAAGCGGTCACCGCGCTGCTCGGCAGGGGAGAGGACGAGGCCGAGGACGCCCTCGACGAGCTGGTGCGGGCGAGCCTCCTGGCCCGCGGGCACGACGGACGGCTGCGCCTGCACGATCTGCTGCGCGCGCACGCCGTGCGCCGCGCGGACCGGGCGCGCCGGGACGACGGTGGCCGCGCGGCGGACGAGGCGAGGCGACGCGTCATCCGCTGGTACCTCCGCCAGGCGCAGCGCGCGGACCTGCTCCGCGCCGGAACCCGCATGACCTTCGCCGCACCGGTCCCGGCGCTCCCGGACACCCCCGACACGGACTTCGGGATCACCCCCACCGACGGCGAGAAGCGGCGGAAGGCGAAGGCCCTGCACTGGCTGGAGGCCGAACGGCTCGCCCTGCACGACTGCGTCCGCGTCGCCCACGCGCGCGGCCTCGACGACGAGGCCTGGGCCCTGTGCGAACCCCTGTGGACGCACTACCTCGACCACCCCCGCCTCACGCAGGTCATCGAGACGTTCAGCACCGGACGCGACGCGGCACTGCGCGCGGGACGCCCGCTCGCCGCGCTGGTCCGCATGCGCTGCCAGCTCGCGCGCCCGCTGTGGGAGCAGGGGCGCCACGACGACGCCGAGACCGAACTGCGGCTCGCGGCGGCGGCCGCCGAGACGCTCGGGGACGAGCCCGGGAACAAGAAGCTGCGCGCCTCGGTCGTCGAGTTCCGGGGACTGCTCGGCTCGGCCCGCGGCCAGTGGGCGTCGGCGGCGGCCGACTTCGAGGCGTCCGGGCGCATCCACACGGAGATCGGCAACGCCTACGGGGCCATGCTCCAGACCTACCTGCTCGGCAAGGCCCGCACGGAGTTGGGCGAACTCGACCTCGCCGCAGAGCTGTTGACCGACGCCCACGCGCGAGCCGAGGAGCTGGGGCGCGCCCGGCTCGTCGCCAGGACCGGCTTCGCGCTCGCCCGGGTGCTGCGACGCCTCGGGCGCCGGAGCGAGGCCAGGGCGCTCTACGCCGAGGCGCTGGAGCAGGCCCGCCTCGACGAGTCCGCCCGCGAGGAGCTGCGGGTCCTCGACGCGCTGGCGGAGCTGGCCGAGGAGTGCGGGGACGCGGCGGGAGCGGCGGAGTTCCGGGGTGCGGCGCGGGACGTACGGGAGCGGGGCGGCGGCCTGGCCTGACCGGCCCCCGGGTCGAGGCCGCGGGGGCCGCTGGCGCAGCTGAGGGTCTAAAGCTCCTGCCGGCCCTCGTCCGGAGTGGCCGGGGTGAGCGTCGCACGGTGCACGCGGTCCGCGACGGCGCAGAAGACGGTCACCCCCTGTGCGGGCACAGGCACATCGCGTCCTTCCTCCACGAGCCAGGCGTGCACGCCGGACAGTACGGCCGCGGGATCGGCGCGCAGCACCCGGCCGTCCGCGGCCAGGTGCGGTTCGACGCGCACGGACAGGAGCACGCCGCCGGTCCTGCGCACCAGGCAGTACGAGGCGCTCAGCGCGACGGCGGCCGTGCGCGGCCCGGCGTGCTCGGCGAGCACGTGACGCGTCCACCCGTCGACCGTCCAGGTCTCGCCCCGCGCGGCGCGTTCGGGGGAGGGGCCGGAACGGCGGAACAGGAGCCCGGCGCTCTGCAGTTGGGTGCCCGAAGCCCGGTCCGCCTCGACGGCCAGATGATGCGCGGGGGCGTCGGACCGCGCGGGCCGCCGCTCGACGCACACGTGCGGCCCCTGCCGCTCCACCCGCACGGCGAAGGCGGCGGGGCCCCGGCCGGGGCGTGCCGGATCGGGCAACGGATGCGGCTCGGGCGGATCGGCCGGCGGGGTCAGGCCGAGAATCCGGTACATCTCCTCGCGCAGCCTGCGTACGGCGTTGCCGCGCTCGGCGAACGCCTGCCCCGCGACGGAGGCAGGGACGCCGGGCCTGTGGCCCTCGACGGCACGCTCCAGGTCGGCCGTGGTCGGCTGCTCCACCGAACCCAGAACCGGAATGTGCGCGAGGAGCTCGGCCATCGGGGTGCCCGGGATCAGCTCCCCGCCACCGTCGCCCACGGCGGCCATCGGCAGATCACGGGCCGCCGCCGCGTACAGCGCCGCAGAGCCGTGGTCCGTGACGATGACGTCGGCGGCGACGAGCAGCGCGGCCCACTCCTCGTACGGGCGGGCCAGGACCAGGCCCGCGTCGAGGGCGGGCGCGAGATCCTGCGCGAGGTCGAACGCTCCTGTCCTGCTGTGCTCGTTGGGGTGCAGGACGAGGCCCAGCTGGTACGTGTCGTGCGGAAGCTCGGCCGCCAGGCGGGCGGGGAGGCGGGGGTGGCGGCGGATCAGGGAGTGCGCGCCCCAGGTGGAGGTGAGGACGACCAGCTTGCGGCCGCCGGTGCGCAGGGCGCTCCGGTAGCGCTCGCGCCGTGGCAGGGAGGCGAGGACGCGGTCGAGAGTGGGGTCGCCGGTGACGGTCGCGCGTGCGGCAGCCGGAGGGCACTCGGCGGCGAGGCGGGCCGCCTGGGAGGGGTGGGCCAGCGCGTGCAGGCGGGCCAGCGGGCGCCCGTCGGGCATCAGGAGTGCCGGGTCCATGCCGGAGGCGGAGTCGCCGGAGCCAGGCCGCGCGGGCAGGGCCTTGTTGTAGCCGGCGCCGTGCGGCAGCAGGACGCGCGGTCCGCGCAGCCCGGCGAGACCGCCCTTGGGGCTGGCGGTCAGGATCAGGTCGTGGGACTGGGCCAGGGCCTCGGCCCAGGGGAGCGTGCGCCCGCCGGCCCGCTCGACCGCCGCGAGGGCGTCGGCGCCGAAGTCGGAGCCGGGGATCAGGGTGAAGCGGCGGCGGACGCGCTCGTCGCCCGCGAAGGCCGGCAGGACGTCGAGGAGCCGGTGCAAGGCGGTCGCCGACCGGGCGGCGAACAGGACGCGCTTCTCACCGCCGGACGCAGCCACGACGGGACGGGACGGGACCCGCTGCCCGCTGCCCGCTGCCCGCTGCCCGCTGCCCGCTGCCCGCTTCGGGAGTGTTCATTCTAGTCTGCACGGCAGCGTCGCGAGTCCCGTTTCCGCACTTCGGGGCGGGTATGTACGGATCGGCGGGCGGCATGCCGGAGATCGTACCCGGCTCCGCAGGATAGACCTGCGGCGGAGGCACGCTGCGACCGGAGTCGGATCCGGAACGGATCGGCCGGGTATTAGCGTGGACGGAACAGATCGATCGACAGGATCCGAGGTGCCCGGCCCATGCCAAGCCGCAGCGAGAGCCGTACCGAGCTCATCGAGTCACTCATGGAGCGGTTCCCGCACGTGCCGCGGGAAGCCGTCATCAAGGAGGATCTGCTGCGCGGCGGCATCGCCTTCGACGAGTCGGCGCTCAGCGACAACGAAGGCGGTGACGTCAAGCCGAAGTCGTACTTCATCTTCTCCTTCGACCACGGCACGCTGCCCGAGCTCGGCGCCGCCGCGCTGCGCCGCCCGCCGGAGGAGATCGTCCTCACCGGCGGCCCCTACGAGCTGCGCCGTACCGTCGTCTCGGTGCGCGTGAACCCCGGCTCGCCCTACCGCGTCGCCGCCGACGACCACGGCGTCCTCGGCCTCTACCTGGACGGCGTGCGGATCTCCGACGTCGGCCTGCCGCCGATGCCGGACTACTACCGGCACACGCTGGAGAACGGCAAGTCCGTGATGGAGGTGGCACCCACCATCCAGTGGGGCTACCTGATCTACCTGACGGTCTTCCGGGTCTGCCAGTACTTCGGCGCCAAGGAGGAGTGCCAGTACTGCGACATCAACCACAACTGGCGCCAGCAGAAGGCGGCGGGCCGCCCCTACACCGGCGTGAAGCCGATGGACGAGGTCCTCGAAGCCCTCGCCATCATCGACAAGTACGACACGAACAAGTCCTCCACCGCGTACACGCTCACCGGCGGCGCCATCACCACGCAGCTCCAGGGCAAGGACGAGGCCGACTTCTACGGTCAGTACGCGAAGGCCATCGAGGAGCGCTTCCCCGGCCGCTGGATCGGCAAGGTCGTCGCGCAGGCGCTGCCCAAGGCGGACGTGCAGCGCTTCCACGACTACGGCGTGCGGATCTACCACCCCAACTACGAGGTGTGGGACCCGTACCTGTTCGAGCGGTACTGCCCAGGCAAGGAGCGCTACGTCGGGCGCGACGAGTGGCACCGCCGCATCCTGGGCTCCGCCGAGGTGTTCGGGCCGCGCAACGTCATCCCGAACTTCGTGGCGGGCGTGGAGATGGCGGAACCGTTCGGCTTCAAGACCGTCGACGAGGCCATCGACTCGACCGTCGAGGGGTTGCAGTACTTCATGTCGCGCGGCATCACGCCCCGCTTCACCACGTGGTGCCCGGAGCCGACGACGCCGCTGGGCAAGGCGAACCCGCAGGGCGCGCCGCTGGAGTACCACGTCCGCCTCCTCGAGGCCTACCGCGCGACGATGGAGGCCAACGGCCTGACGTCGCCCCCCGGTTACGGCCCGGCGGGCCCCGGCAACGCGGTCTTCTCGGTGAGCTCGTTCATGGACAGCCTGCCCGCGGAGAAGGCGGCTCCGGAGGACGCGGTCACTCCCGCCCAGGCGCGGTAGGCCCGCCCGCGGTGAGCCTGCTCGGGGTCGTCGGAAACCCCGGGCGGGCCGCCACAAGGCGCGGCGCTGCGCACGCCCGACCCGGAACGGCTGCGGGCCCAGCTGCGCGCACATCACGGCGTCGTCCAGTGGGTGCCGGGCCACAATGTCCTGCGGCTGCGGCTGCGGCGCGGCGCGGGCCGCGCCACCCTGATCTGTCTCGACCCGGCCCTCCCGGCCGATCAGGATCACCGCTTCGTAGGATGACGGCGTGATCCGGACGCGGGCGACCCCCGCGTCCGGGCGGCGCGACAGTCAGCCACCCAGAGCCGGAGGTCCCCGTGCAGCACCAGCCCGTCACCGTCGTCACCGGCGGCAGCCGCGGTATCGGCGCAGCTGTCAGCGCCCGTCTCGCCGAGGACGGCCACGACGTCGTCATCGGCTACCGCTCGAACGCCACGGCCGCCGACGAGGTCGCGGCGACGGTCCGCGCGGCCGGCCGCCGCTGCGTCACCGTCCAGGTCGACACCGCCGACGAGAGCGACGTCGACCGCCTCTTCGACACCGCCGCCGCCGAACTCGGCCCGGTCACCGGACTCGTCAACAACGCCGGTGTGGGCGGTCCCGTCGGCCCGCTCGCCGACGCCGACGCCGAGGGCATGCGGCGGGCGCTGGAGGTCAACGTCCTCGGCTACCTGCTCTGCGCCCGGCGCGCGGTGCGGGACATGCGGGCCCACGGCGGCGGAGCCATCGTGAACATCTCGTCCGCCGCGGCCACCCTCGGCGGCCCCGGTGAGTACGTGCACTACGCGGCCGCCAAGGGCGCCGTCGACACGCTGACGGTCGGCCTGTCCAAGGAGGTCGCGAGCGACGGCATCCGCGTCAACGCCGTCGCCCCCGGCGTCATCTGGACCGAGTTCCACACCGACCCCGAGCGCCCCGCGAAACTCGCGGCGGGCATTCCGCTGGGCCGCTCCGGTCAGCCCTCGGAGGTCGCCGGGGCCGTGTCCTGGCTGCTCTCGGACGACGCGTCGTACGCGACCGGGACGGTCCTGCGGGTGGCGGGCGGGCGCTGACCTTGCCCGACGACTGCCGGGGACGGATCGGACTCTCGTACGCTGCGGGCATGATCACTGGTTCCGCCGCCCTCGCTCAGGGCGTCCTCATCCGGCCCCTCACGCTCGACGACGCGGCGCGACTCGCCGGGGCTCGCCGCCGCAACCGTGCCCACCTCAGCCCCTGGGAGCCGGTGAGGCCCGCCTCCTTCGACACCACGGAGGGGCAGGCGGAGCGGATCGGGAGCCAGTTGGAGGAGTGCCGCGCGGGCCGGTCCGCGCACTGGGTCCTCGAGAGCGACGGGGAGATCGTCGGCCACACCGAGCTGACGAACATCGTGCTGGGCCCGGCGCGCAGGGGCAGCCTCGGCTACTGGATCGACGCCGAACACGTGGGCCTCGGCCTCGCCTCCGCCGCCGTGCGGTACGTCTGCGCGGCAGCGGGCGGCGAGTTCGGCCTGCACCGCGTGGAGGCGTGCACCCTCCTCGACAACACGGCGTCGCAGCGCGTGCTGGCGAAGTGCGGTTTCGTGGAGTACGGGATGGCGCCGGGCTACCTGCACATCAATGGCGCCTGGCGTGACCACCGGCTCTTCCACAAGATCCTCAACGACCGACCGGTGTAGGGGGATTGGGGCCCGGGTCGACCGGGCCCCCTCCTTCTCAGACGATGTTCTCCGCGACCTCCGCCTGCTCGCGGTCCGATCCGTACGCCTGCGGGGTGCTGTAGGAGCGGCGCGCCACGAACCACCACACGGTGGCCAGGAGCAGCACCACGGCCAGCGCGATCGAGGCGTAGTTCATCGAGTCGACCGTCACAGGCGAGGACTGCGGCAGACAGAACAGCACCGTCACGAACACCACCCAGAGCACCGCGATCCAGCCGACCGGCTTGCTCCAGCGGCCCAGGTTCCAGGGGCCGGGCCGGAAGCGGTCGCCCGCGCGAAGGCGCAGGAAGATCGGGATGGCGTACGCGGGGGTGATGCCGATGACGTTGATGGCGGTGACCGCCGTGTACGCGGTCGTCGAGTACAGGGAGGGCAGGGCGATGACCGCGGCCAGGCCCACCGAGAGCCACACCGCGGGCACCGGGACCTGCGTGCGGGAGCTGACCTTGCGCCACAGCGCGGAGCCGGGCAGCGCGTTGTCGCGGCTGAACGCGAACACCATGCGGCTGGCCGCGGCGGTCTCGGCGTTGCCGCAGAACAGCTGCGCCACGATCACGATGAGCAGCAGCGCCGTCGCGCCGGACTCGCCGATCGCGTCGATCATGATCTGGGCGGGTGGTACACCGGTGGCGCTCTCCTGGGCGCCCACGTAGTCCTGGATGGCGAAGGTCAGCCCGGCGAGCAGGACGAAACCGGCGAGCCACGACGCCCAGATGGCGCGCACGATGCCGCGCGCCGCGGTGACCGAGGCGTTGGAGGTCTCCTCGGACAGGTGGGCGGACGCGTCGTATCCGCAGAAGGTGTACTGGGCGAGGAGCAGGCCGATCGCCGTCACGTAGAGCGGGTTGTCCCAGCCCGTGTCGTTCACGAACTCGCCGAAGACGAACGAGGCCGACTGGTGGTGGTCCGGCACGATCACGAGGACGCCGACGATCACGGCGACGCCGGCCACGTGCCACCACACGCTGATCGAGTTGAGGAGGCTGACCAGCTTCACGTTGAAGAGGTTCAGGACGGCGTGCAGGAGCAGGATGCACAGGAAGATCAGGAAGGTCTTCTCCGTGGTCGGCGTGAAGCCGAACTTCAGGTTCAGGAACGCGCCGGTGAACAGCGCGGCGCCATAGTCGATGCCGGCTATCGCGCCGAGCAGCCCGAGCAGGTTCAGCCAGCCCGTGTACCAGCCCCACCGGCGTCCGCCGAGCCGGTCCGCCATGTAGTAGAGGGCGCCCGACGTCGGGTACGCGCTGGTGACCTCGGCGAGCGCCATGCCCACGCAGAGCACGAAGAGGCCGACGCCCGCCCAGCCCCAGAGCATCACGGCGGGGCCGCCGGTGCCCATGCCGAAGCCGTACAGCGTCATGCAGCCGGACAGGATGGAGATGACGGAGAAGCTGATGGCGAAGTTGCCGAAGCCGCCCATGCGGCGGGCCAGGACGGGCTGGTAGCCGAGCTCTCTGAGTCGCTCTTCCTCGTCCTGGGCGGGCACTGGCGCTGGGGCGGTGCTCGACGACCAGGTGGTGCGGGACACGGTGGGACCTCCGGTGGGCGGCTGCGGGGACGTGCGGGGCGAGTGGGCGGTTCCGGGTCTAGCCCGGACCGCGGGAGGCGCTGAAGCAGCGGGTGCGGGCCTGGACGAAGACCTCGGCGGCGGCGTCCGCGTCGGCGGGGGAGTGGGTGCGGTAGGCCCACGGCACCGTGGTGAAGAACGGGCCGAGGGCCTGGAAGACCCGCGACGCGTCGTGGAACTGGTGCGCGCCCCAGAGCGCGTGCGCCAGGTGGTTGAGGTCGAGGAGCGACGCGGTGGCGGGCGTCGTGTGGTCGAACCACAACTGGAGGGCGAGGAGCGCGGCGCGCGTGGCGTCCTCGGAGATCCAGTGCAGGTCGAGGGCCTGCTCCTGCCCGGCCTCCCTGCGGTACCGCTCGACCCGGACGTACAGCGGCAGCAGGTGCAGCGGGGAGCCGGCGGGCGCCGCGGCCGAGGCCCACTGCACGAAGTTGTACGCCTCGGTGAGCGGGCCCCGCGCGCGGCGCCCGTACACGAACTGCAGCATCCGGTGGTACGCCTCGCGGTTGCCCGGATCCCGCTTGTCGGCCTCGGCGAGCAGCTGCCAGGGGCCGGGGAAGAGCATCGGCTCCGGCGGCGCCACCCGGTGCTCGTCCCACCGCTGGCCCACGTCGAGCCGGGCCAGGGCCAGCAGGCAGACCCACGGCACGGGGTCCTCGGGCGACAGGGCGGAGGCCTCGCCGCACGCGGTGACGGCCTCGCGCCACAGGTCGTTGGTCTGCCGGTGCTCCGTGCGATGGGCGCGCAGGGCGCGCTCGACAAGCACCCGCGCGTACAGCACGGCGCCCGACGCGCTGTGCGGTTCCTCGGCGCGCCAGGCCCGCACCACGTCGGAACCGGCCACGGCGGCGGCCAGGACCTGGGTGCGCTGCGTCCACAGCCCCCAGTCGGGTGTCTCGGTCAGCAGGTTGCGGGTGGAGACCCAGCGACCGGTCCTGAGGTCCTGGAGCACTGCGCGCAACGCTGCGTCGTGGCCCGCCGGGTGGTACACCGGGCGGCCTGACGGCATGGGCATGAGTCCTCTGTTGGGGGAAGAGGGCGGAGGCTGATGGGATAAGCGGTGCATTTGTTAAGGGAGTTGACGGTGAGGCACGGCGGTCAGTGTAGAGCCGAGTTCTCCAGATCCAAGGCCATTCGTGAATCTTTTGTGACCCTTACTTGTCAACACGGCGCGCCGAACGGACATTTGGCGTGCAGTCTCTGTCTTTCCGATGTCTTTTCGATCTCTTGACGCACTCCGGGCCGCTGTAGCAGTCTGCCGCGGTGATCACCTATGACCGGCGGCCCCCGGCGCAGCGGCCAGTGCTCGCCGTGGACCAGGGCACCTCCGGGACCAAGGCCCTCGTCGTCTGCCCGGAGCGTGGCGTGATCGGCTCGGGCACGGCGCCCGTACGCCCCCGCTTCCTGCCCGGCGGCCTGGTGGAGGCCGACCCCGCCGAGCTGTTCGCCTCCGTCGTCGACGCGGGCCGCCGGGCGCTCGCCGACGCGGGCGAACCGGTCGCCGCCGTCGGCCTCGCCAACCAGGGCGAGACGGTCCTCGCCTGGGACCCGGCCACCGGGAACCCCCTGACCGACGCGCTCGTCTGGCAGGACCGCCGAGCGCAGTCGGTCTGCGACGGGCTCTCCGCCCACGCGGAGGAGTTGAAAGCCCTCACCGGACTGCCGCTCGACTCGTACTTCGCCGCGCCCAAGATGGCGTGGATACGCCGCCACCGCACCCGGCAGGGCGTGGTGACGACCAGCGACGCCTGGCTCGTCCACCGGCTCACCGGCGCGTACGTCACCGACGCCGCGACGGCCGGCCGCACCCAGCTCCTGGACCTCGACACCGTCGAGTGGTCGCCGCGCGCCCTTGAACTCTACGGGCTCGCCGACGAGCACCTGCCCCGCGTCGTCGACGCGGCGGGACCGGTCGGAACGACCACCGCGTTCGGCCCCGAGCTCCCCGTCACCGGCCTCCTCGTCGACCAGCAGGCCGCCCTGCTCGCTCAGGACGTGACCACGCCGGGCAGCGCCAAGTGCACCTACGGAACAGGGGCGTTCCTGCTCGCCCAGACCGGCGGGCGCCCGCGGCGCGGCGCGTCGGGGCTCGTCAGCTGCGTCGCCTGGCGGCTGGGGGGCCGGAGCAGCTACTGCCTCGACGGGCAGGTCTACACGGTCGCGTCAGCCGTCCGCTGGCTCACCGACCTCGGCGTGATCGCGGGCGCCGAGGATCTCGACCCCGTGGGCTCGGCCGTACCGGATGCGGGCGGCGTCACCTTCGTGCCCGCGCTCGCCGGCCTCGCGGCGCCCTGGTGGCGCGGTGACCTGCGCGGATCGCTGACGGGGCTCGGCCTCGACACCACCGCGGGACACCTGGTGCGCGCCCTCTGCGAGGGCATCTGCGCGCAGGTCGTCGCGCTCGCCGACGCGGTGGCCGACGACCTGGGGCAGCCCTTGACGACCCTGCGCGTCGACGGCGGCCTGACCCGGTCGGCCCTGCTCATGCAGACCCAGGCCGACCTCCTCCAACTTCCCGTGGAGGTCTCGGCGCTGCCCGACGTCACCGCACTCGGCGCGGCCGCCGTGGCCCGCATCGGCCTGGATCCCTCGCTCACGGTCGCCGACGCGGTACCGGAGTGGCGGCCCGCCGCCGTCTACGAACCGCGGATCGACGCCGACCTCGCGGCCGAACGCCTCGCGGGCTTCCGCTCGGCGGTCACGGCGCTGACGGAACGTACGCCCTGATGGCACTCACCAGGCGCGGCGCGCCGCCGGACGTGACGTACGACGTGGCGGTCGTCGGCGCCGGCGTCGTCGGCTCGGCCGTCGCCCGTGAACTGGCCCGCCATCCGGCCCTGCGCATCGCCCTGATCGAGTCCTCGAACGATGTCGGTGACGGCACGTCGAAGGCGAACACGGCGATCCTGCACACCGGTTTCGACGCGGTGCCCGGCTCTCTGGAGGCCCGCCTGGTCCGCGAGGGGCGACGGCTGCTCGTCGCGTACGCCGCGGAGTGCGGAATCCCCGTGGAACCGGTCGGCGCACTGCTCGTCGCCTGGGACGCGGACCAACTCGCGGCGTTGCCGGACCTGTTGGCGAAGGCGGAGCGCAACGGCTACGACGCGGCCCGTATCATCGGCGCGGCGGAGGTCCGCGTCCGCGAGCCGCACCTCGGCCCCGGCGCCCTCGGCGCGCTCGACGTCCCCGGCGAGAGCATCATCTGCCCCTGGACCACCACTCTCGCCTACGCCACCCAGGCCGTACGGGCCGGAGTGGACCTTCTCCTCAACTGCCGGGTGGAGAACGTCACGCCGATCGGGGAAGGGCACCTGCTGCACACGAGCCGCGGCACCGTCCGCACCCGTCACCTCGTCAACGCGGCCGGCCTGCACTCCGACGCCGTCGACCGGCTCCTCGGCCACGACGACTTCACCGTCACTCCGCGCCGCGGCCAGCTCCTCGTCTTCGACAAGCTCGCCCGCGACCTGGTGCGCCACATCCTGCTGCCCGTCCCCACGGCGCTCGGCAAGGGCGTCCTGGTGGCCCCGACCGTGTACGGCAACGTCCTGCTCGGCCCGACCGCGGAGGAGCTGGACGACAAGACGGCCACCGGGTCGACGGCCGAGGGCGTCGCCGCGCTGCGCGAGAAGGGCCGCCGCATCCTGCCGGAACTGCTCGACGAGGAGGTCACCGCGGTCTACGCCGGACTCCGCGCCGCCACCGAGCACGACGACTACCGCATCAGCGCCCACAAGGCACAGCGTTACGTCACCGTCGGCGGCATCCGCTCCACCGGCCTCACCGCGTCCCTGGCCATCGCGGCACACGTCACCGGTCTGCTGGCGAGCACGGGCCTGGACCTCGGCGCCTCCCGCGACCTGCCGCCCGTCCGCATGCCGAACCTCGGCGAGGCCTTCCCGCGCCCGTATCACCGCGCCGACCTCATCGCGGCCGATCCCGCGTACGGCGACATCGTCTGCCACTGCGAGCGGGTGACGCGCGGCGAGATCCGCGACGCCCTCGCGGCGACGGTACCGCCCGGCTCGCTGGACGGCCTGCGCCGCCGTACGCGGGCGCGGGGCGGCCGGTGCCAGGGCTTCTACTGCGGTGCCGAGGTACGCGAACTCTACGAGCGGAGCGGGAGGTGGCGGCGCGATGAGGCGTGAGCGCATCGTCGACGTCCTGGTCGTCGGCGCGGGCCCCGCGGGCCTCGCCACCGCGGCCGGGCTCGCCGCGGCGGGCGTCGGCGAGGTCGAGGTGGTCGACCGGGAGCGGCAGGCGGGCGGCATCCCCCGGCACTGCTTGCACGGCGGCTTCGGCCGCCCCGGTCTGGCGGGGCCGCAGTACGCGGAGCGCTGTGTGGCGGCGGCCGTGCGCGCGGGCGCGACCCTGCGGACCGGCGTGACGGTGACGGGCTGGGCGGCTCCACCGCGCAGGCCGGACACCGGGGCGCCGGGCGACCTGGAGGGCGCGGGGCCGCTCGCGGGGCATGGGGTGTCTGCGTACGGTTCGGGTGCCGCGATGCCGTTCGGTCGGGGTGCCGAGGCTCGGTACGGTGCGGATACTTCGATCCCGTTCACCCGGGACGCCGCGTCTCCGTACGGTCTGGATACCTCGATCCCGCTCGCCCGGGACGCCGCGTCTCCGTACGGCCCGGACGCCGCGATCCCGTTCGCGCGGGACGCCATGCCTCCGGGCACCTCGGATGCCGCGACCCCGCTCACTCCTTACGTTTCGACCCCGCTCACCCTGGACGCGACAACCCCCGGCGGCCTGGAGCGCATCACCGCCCGCGCGGTCGTCCTCGCCACCGGTGCCCGCGAACGGCCGCGCGCCGCCCGCCTGGTGCCGGGCACCCGACCCGCCGGGGTGTTCACCACGGGCGAGCTCCAGCAAGCCGTTCACCTGCACCATCAGTACATCGGCAGGCGAGCCGTCGTGATCGGCGCCGAGCCGGTGGGCTTCGCGGCCCTGGACACGCTGCGGCGGGCCGGTGTCACCGTCGCCGCGCTGGTCACGGAACACCCGCGCCACCAGGCCCCGCGCACCCGCGCCCTCGAAGCCCGCCTCGGGCGCGGGGTGCCCCTGCTCACGAACGCCACCGTCACCGAGCTCCTCGGCCGGGGCCGCCTCTCGGGGGTCCGGCTGCGGCACCGCGACGGCAGGACGGCGTACGTCGCCTGCGACACGGTCGTCTTCACCGGCGACTTCGTCCCCGACCACGAGCTGGCCCGGCGCGGCGGCCTGTCGATGGACCCGGGCACGCGGGGACCGGCGATCGACGCCGACTTCCGTGCCGACAGGCGCGGTGTCTTCGCGGTCGGCAACGTGCTGCACGCCGCCGAACCGGCGCGCGCGGTGGCGCGCGAGGGGGCGCTGGCGGCGGCGGCCGTGCGGCGCTACCTCTTCGACGGCGACTGGCCCGCGACGTCGGTGCCGCTGCGCGTCACGGCCCCGCTCGCCTGGGTCGCCCCGAACCGCCTGACACCGGGTGAGCCCGCGAGTGAGATCACGCTTTGCACCGCCGAGTCCGTGGCGCGCCCGACGTTGCTGGTCACACAGGACGGCAGGACCCTGCACCGCGCCCGCCCCCGCCGCCAGACCGTCCCGAACCGGCCCTTCCGGATCTCCGGGGACTGGACGGCAAGGGTGGACCCCACGGGCGGCGCGGTCCGGATCGCCCTCGGCGGGTTCTCGCCGAGCCGACGACCTTGACCTGGTCCCCCCTTCCCCTGCCCCCGCCTCCCGCATAGACTCCAAAACTAGCAGCGCTAATTTAGCTGGTGAGTCCCTTTACATAGCGAGTCCTCTTACGCAGTGAGTCCCCGCAGAACGATCCGGAGCCGTATCGTGCGCACCGTTCACTTCGCCGCCGCCCGCCGCACCCCCATCGGGAAGCTGCGCGGCGCCCTCTCCTCAGTCCGCCCCGACGACCTCGCAGCGGGCGTCGTGAGGGGACTCCTCGCCGACATCCCCCAGCTGGACCCCGCCCGGATCGACGACATCTACTGGGGCGCCGCCAACCAGGCGGGTGAGGACAACCGCAATGTGGCTCGCATGGCGGCCCTCCTCGCGGGCCTCCCCGAATCCGTGCCCGGCGCGACCGTGAACCGGTTGTGCGCCTCCGGTCTCGAAGCCGTCACGACCGCCGCGCGCACCATCGCCTCCGGCGAGGCGGACGTCGTCCTCGCGGGCGGCTCCGAGTCGATGAGCCGCGCTCCCTTCGTACTGCCCCGCCCGGACGACGCGCTGCCGCACCGCATGGAGACCGCGGACACCCGCCTCGGCTGGCGCCTGACCAACCCGAGGATGAAGGACCTGCACGGCGTCCTCGCGATGGGCGAGACCGCCGAGGAGGTCGCCGGGCGGCACGGCATCTCGCGCGAGCGCCAGGACACCTTCGCCCTGCGCAGCCACCAGCGCGCGGCCGCCGCCCGCAAGGAGGGCCACTTCGACGACGAGCTGCTCCCCGTCACGCGCCCGGACGGCGTCGTCGCCACGGACGAATGCGTGCGCGAGGACACCTCGTACGAGAAGCTCAGCGGCCTGCGCCCCGTCTTCCGCAAGGACGGCACCGTCACCGCGGGCAACGCCTCACCGATGAACGACGGGGCGGCCGGACTGCTGCTGGTCAGCGAGGAGGCGCTGAACGACCTCGGCCTCGAATCCCTCGGCCGGTACGCGGCCGGCGCCTCTGCCGGCGTCCACCCGGACGTCATGGGTCTCGGGCCCGTCCCCGCCACCCGCAAGGTGCTCGACCGCGTCGGCTGGGGCATCGACGACGTCCAGGAGGCCGAGTTCAACGAGGCGTTCGCCGCCCAGGCACTGGCCTGCGTGGACGCCCTCGGCATCGACCCGGAGCTGGTCAACCCGACCGGCGGGGCCATCGCCCTCGGCCACCCGCTCGGCTGCTCCGGCGCCCGCATCCTCACCACCCTGCTGCACCGGATGCGCCGCACCGGCGCCACGCGCGGCCTCGCCACCATGTGTGTGGGCGTGGGGCAGGGCAGCGCGCTTCTGGTCGAGCGCGACTGACGGCGGGTTCACGCGCGCCCCGGACACGGTGCGCGGCCGACGGCGGCGGATGTGCGCCGCCGCTGTCGGCGAACAGGTCGCCCCCTCGGTACGTCCCGCCCCCCCCACGAGCCAGGATCCACCGCAAGCCCCACGAAAACGGAGCCCTCCCCTCATGGCCACGCTGTCCCTCGCCGCGATCCTCGCCGAACCCGCCCGCCGTCACCCGGACCGCATCGCGCTCGTCGAGGGTGAAGTGCGGTCGACCTTCGCGGAGTTGTGGCGTCAGGCCCGTGCCCAGGGCGCGGCCCTCGCCGGGCTCGGCGTGCGGCCGGGGGACCGGGTGGCCCTGATGGGTCCCAACACCGCCGAGTTCCCGAAGGCCTACTACGCCGTCCTCGCCGCCGGGGGAGTCGTCGTACCCGTCCACCTGCTGCTCTCCGCCGAGGAGGTCGAGCACGTGCTGCGGGACAGCGGCGCGACCCTGCTCCTGTGCCACCCCGCGCAGGCGCGGACGGGCGCGGCCGCCGCCGAGGCCACCGGCGTACGCATGCTGCGGCTCGGCGAGGAGGGCGAGCTGGAGACCCTGGCCCGCGCCGCCGAGCCCCTCACCACGTACGCCACGCGCGAAGCCGACGACCCGGCCGTCATCTTCTACACCAGCGGCACCACGGGCGTCCCCAAGGGCGCCGTGCTCAGCCACTTCAACCTGGTGATGAACGCGACGGTCAACGCCTTCGACGCCAACGACGTCCGCCCCGACGACGTAGCCCTCGGCGCCCTGCCGCTCTTCCACGCCTTCGGCCAGACCGTCTCCATGAACTCGACGTGGCGGGCGGGCGCGACACTCGTCCTGCTGCCGCGCTTCGACGCCGCCCGCGCCATCGAGTTGATGGTCGCGGAGGGCGTCAACACCTTCCACGGTGTGCCGACCATGTACGTCGGCCTGGTGGCGGCCGCCGCGGACGCAGCGGACGCCGTCGAGCTGCCCCGGCTGCGGATCTGCATCTCGGGCGGCGCCTCGTTGCCCGTAGCCGTACTCGAACGCTTCGAGAAGGCCTTCGGCACTCCCGTGTACGAGGGGTACGGGCTCTCCGAGACCTCCCCGACCGCCTCCGTCAACCAGCCCGACTTCGGCACCAGGGCAGGCAGCATCGGCCACCCCCTCTGGGGCGTCGACGTGGAGATCGCCCGCGCCGACATCGACGACCGTGTCGAACTCCTGCCCACCGGCGAAGTCGGCGAGGTCGTCGTCCGCGGCCACAACGTCTTCTCCGGCTACCTCGGCCGCCCCGAGGCGACCGCCGCGGCCTTGGTCGACGGCTGGTTCCGCAGCGGCGACCTGGGCACCAAGGACGCCGACGGTTTCCTGACCATCGTCGACCGCAAGAAGGACGTCATCATCCGCGGCGGCTTCAACGTCTACCCGCGCGAGGTCGAAGAGGTTCTGATGCGCCACCCGGCCGTCGCGCAGGCCGCCGTGATCGGCCTGCCCGACCCCGTGCACGGCGAGGAGATCTGCGCGGTCCTCGTCCCCGCCGCCGACCCGGTGCCCGAGACGGCACAAGCGATCATCGAGTGGTCCAAGGAACACCTGGGCCGCCACAAGTACCCGCGCCGCGTGGAGTTCACCGACGCGTTTCCGCTCGGCCCCAGCATGAAGGTCCTCAAGCGCGAACTGCGCACCCACTACAGCGCGTAGGAGGCGCGCGGGAAGCACGGACGAACGCGCGCGACAATGCCCGCATGGGATGGGATCTTGCACCGGGACAGTTCGCCGCACTCGCCGCGGCGGCGGTGCTCGTCGGCTTCTCGAAGACCGCCGTCAGCGGCGCCAACACCATCAGCCTCGCGCTCTTCGCCGCCGTCCTGCCCGCCCGCGCGTCGACCGGCGTCCTGCTCCCCATCCTGATCGCGGGCGACATCCTGGCCGTGCTCACCTACCGCAGGCACGCCCACTGGCCCACCCTGTGGCGGCTGTTCCCCGCCGTCGCCGGGGGAGTGGTCCTCGGCACGCTCTTCCTCAGGTGGGCCGACGACGCCGTCGTCCGCATGTCCATCGGGGTGATCCTGCTGCTCATGGCGGCCGTCACCGTCGCCCGCCGCAGATCGGCGACGGAGGCGGGACCCGCGGAGGAAGAAGGACCCGCGGAGGAAGCAGGGCCGCGGGGCAGCCGCCTCAAGGCCCCCTCCTACGGCGTACTCGGCGGCTTCACCACCATGGTCGCCAACGCGGGCGGCCCCGTGCTGTCGATGTACCTGCTCTCGGCGGGCTTCAGGAAACTGGGCTTCCTCGGCACGTCCGCCTGGTTCTTCCTGATCGTCAACACGTCCAAGGTGCCGTTCAGCGTGGGCCTCGGTCTGATCGACGCCCGCTCACTGCTCCTTGACGCGGCCCTTGTGCTGTTCGTGGTGCCGGGCGCGGTCCTCGGCAAGTACACCGTGCACCGCATCGACCAGCGGCTCTTCGAACAGCTGGTGATCGGCGCGACCGTCCTCGGCGGCCTCCAACTGCTGCTGCGCTGAGCCCGCGCTTCGCGCGGACGACGGGGGTTCAAAGACAGGCTTTCAGCGCACGGCGACCGTGGCGCCCGACGTCTCGGTCGAGAGCCCGTCCTCCAGGTCCTCGGCGAGCAGCCGCTTGGCGATCGTGTCGACGGCCGCGGTGAGCTCCTCGTCCGCGGGACGGCCGAGGTCCTTCTCGACCTCCTCGCCCAGCCAGGCGGCCCACGCCCGGGAGATGACCTCCGCCTCGCGCTCCCCGGCGGGCGTGTGCGAGAAGTACGTGCCCGTACGGGTCAGATAGCCCTCCTCGACCATGCGGTCGAAGACCGGCACCAGGACCTCCGGCGGAATCCTGCGCCGCGCGGCGATCAGCCCGAGGCTCGCGTGCCCGACCAGCCGGGTGAACAGCGAGACCTGCATGACCGCCCAGGCGCCCGCGATGTCCAGACGGGTGTCGGAGTCCCGGATGATGCCACGCGCGGTGGTCATGCCGACATTGCCGATGATGTTGGCGACGCCCCGTTCCAGCAGGTGCCCGGAGTCGCCGCTCATCGGCTGCGCGAAGCCCTCGCCCATGTCGGGGGCGCCCATGCGCGCGCTGTCGCGCAGCTCGACCTGCTTGAGGAACAGCGCCACCAGGAACCCGATGAGCGCGACGGGGACGGTCCACAGGAAGACGGTCTGCAGGGTGTCCGCGTACGCCTTGATGATCGGCGCGGCGACGCCCCCGGGCAGCTCGTGCAGCCCCGCGGGGCTCTGCGCCGCCTTGCCGACGACGGAAGGATCACCGCCCGCCCGTACCGCCGCGCCGACCCCGTCCTTGAGGTTCGGCGCGAGGGTGTTGGCGTAGATGGTGCCGAACACGGCCGTGCCGAACGAGCTGCCCAGCGTACGGAAGAAGGTCACCCCCGATGTCGCCGTGCCCAGATCCGTGTACGGGACGGTGTTCTGCACGGCGATCGTGAGGACCTGCATGCACAGCCCGATCCCGGCGCCGAGCACGAACATGTACAGCGACTCCAGCCACGTACTGGTGGCGCTGCCCATCAGCGAGAGCAGGTAGAGCCCGAGGGCCATCACCAGCGCGCCGACGATGGGGAAGATGCGGTACGTACCGGTCTTGCTGACGACGTTGCCGCTGAAGACGGAGGCGATGAGCAGCCCGACGACCATGGGCAGCGTCCGTACGCCCGAAATGGTGGCCGAGTCCCCGTCGACGTACTGGAGGTACGTCGGCAGGAACGTCATGGCGCCGAGCATCGCGAAGCCCACGATGAAGCTGAGGATCGAGCAGACCGTGAAGACCGGGTTGCCGAAAAGCCGCATCGGCAGCATCGGTTCGGCCGCGCGCGTCTCGACGACGCAGAACAGCGCCAGCGCGAGCAGACCGCCGACGAAGAGACCGATGATGGTCGGCGAACCCCACGCGTACTGGTTGCCGCCCCAGCTCGTCGCCAGGATCAGCGCGCTCGCACCGATGGCGACGAGCGCGATGCCGAGGTAGTCGATGACGGGCCGCACGGCGGACTTCACCACGGGGATGGTGCGGGCGGCGGCGAGGACGACGACGATCGCGATGGGCACGTTGACGTAGAACGCCCAGCGCCAGCTCAGGTGGTCCGTGAAGAGCCCGCCGAGCAGCGGCCCGATCACGGTGGACACCCCGAAGACGGCGCCGATCGCACCCTGGTACTTGCCGCGCTCGCGCAGCGGGATGACGTCGGCGATCAGCGCCATGGACGTGACCATCAGGCCGCCCGCCCCGATGCCCTGCATCGCCCGCCAGGCGATGAGGAAGGTCATGTTCGTCGACAGGCCGCACAGGAACGAGCCCGTGATGAAGATGACCGCCGAGAGCTGGAAGACGACCTTCCGCCCGAACAGGTCACCGAACTTCCCGACGAGCACCGTGGCCACGGTCTCCGCGAGCAGATAGGACGTGACGACCCACGACATGTGCTCCGCCCCGCCCAGATCCGACACGATCGTCGGCAGCGCGGTGCCGACGATGGTCTGGTCGAGCGCGGCGAGCAGCATCCCCAGCATGATCGTCACGAAGATGACGTTGCGACGCCGCCGGTCGAGGACGGGCGGCGCCTGAGCCTGCGCCGGGCCCTGCGCCCCGGCGGGGGAGGACGCGGACGCGGTCGGCGGATCGGTCGTGGTCACACGGCCACCCTCACATCGGGGCGGGGGGTGTGCATGTGGGGGGAGGCCGGTTCGGTGATGAGGGGGGAGGGAGGGTGGCGAGCGGCCCGCCAGGGGCGGACCGGTACGAGGCGCGTGGGCGGACCGGTACGAGGCGCGTGGGCGGACCGGTACGAGGCGCGTGGGCGGACCGGTACGAGGCGCGTGGGCGGACCCGTACGAGGCGCGTGGGCGGACCGGTACGAGGCGCGTGGGCGGACCCGTACGAAGCGCGTGAGCCGCCCCTCCCACCCCGCTCAGCCCTCCCACAACCGCGGCGCGTGAGCCGCCCCTCCACGGCCCGCTCAGCCCTCCCGCAACCGCGGCGCGTGAGCCGCCGCGTCCACCGCGGCCCCCTCACGCCCCAGCCGCTCCGCCAACGCCTCTGCCCAGCGGCACAGTTCCGCGACGTCCATCCCGTACGGCCGGGGCTGCCCGGACTCCGTGCTCCAGGCCGAGACGGCCCCCGCCCCGCGGAGCAGCAGCCGCGCCCCGCCCGTGGTGTTGCCGCGGGCCGAGTGGGTGAGACCGACGGCGAGCTGAGCCAGCCCCTTCCACAGCCCGCGTTCCGCCGCGGGCCCCGACTTCCAGGCATCCTCGAAGACCTCGTGCGCGTGGAAGGGACGCCCCGCGGCCAGCAGCGCCTGCGCCTCGACGACGGATTCCTCAGGGGTCCGGACGACCCCCTCCGGCTGCCGCGGCACCCCGTCGGAGCCATAGGGCAGCGGCCGGCCGAGCCCGTCACGAGGCCGCTGATTGCGGGCCCGCCCCTCCTCGTCGCGATCACGCTGACGGCCACTGTCGTACGGTTCCGGTGCGGTGCTCATACGTCGATTGTCGCGCGTGGCTGACGACGGTCACCGGAGAACGGAGCACCCTCCGACGTGGGGTAGAGTTCTACCTGTGATCACGCGGAACACCGCACCGATCACCACGGGACGTGGCGCAGCTTGGTAGCGCACTTGACTGGGGGTCAAGGGGTCGCAGGTTCAAATCCTGTCGTCCCGACGGAAACGTCGCAGGTAGGGGCCATCTTCGGATGGCCCCTACCTCGTGTTGGGAGCAATTCTGGGAGCGGGGAGCGGCTCCCAGCGCTCCCAGGGAGCGGGAGTCTGGGAGCGACGTCAACCGAGGGTCGACGGATGGTCACCCGACCCGGTCGCTCCCAGGGAGCATCTCCGCTGCCCGGTCTGGTGCACGAGGCAAGGGTCACTGTTCGCACCCTTGCCCGCATACTCGTCATGGGGCCGTGCTCCCACTCGTCCCCTTGACGGTTTCAGCGACCCCATGTCTGCGTGAACGTGTCTCGGTGCACACGTCATCCAGAGCTTGTCGTTTGCGCAGCCGGCGGACTACGACGCTGGGAGACGCGGACCTCGGGGCGGTCTTGGACCGCCTGGACTACGCGGTCTCGGGGGTCGTGTCGGACGGCGCGGCCCATTCGGTGCGGGCAGCGGTGAGCCGGGAGTGCATCGCGCGGAGTTCATCCAACTGCCTGGCCACCGTCTCGATGAACTCGGCCAGCTGGTCCGGCCCCATCGGACGAGTGTACGTATCGGCGGCTACTTCAATCAGAACGTGTGGCACCCGGTAGGCCGCGCTGACAGTCGAGTCCGGGCTTACGTCGAGTTGAGCGCAGAGAAGCGGCCAGGACTCGTAGTCCTCGTAACCGTCGGTGTATTCGGCGTAAGCCACGGCGCCATACATTTGGTGGTGGAGGTCGGCCGGATGGCGCTTACCGTCCGTGTCCCCGGCGTGGTCAGTCGTACACCAGGACGGGCAGGTGATGGTGTGCCGGGTCTCGTAGATGTCGTCTTACGTCCAAGTGTGGTCAGGCGCTGAGGTTGTCGCGCCACAGTGCTCGGACATCAGGACTGCGATCTGCGCACCTGCAGCCCGGAGCTTCGCCAGGTGCCTACTCATGTCGCTGATCAGCTCGTCGATTTCTCCGAGGCTGAGCGTCGGCCAGTCGCCGTCGGCGACGAAAACCAGTCTGGGCGTTTCGTCATTGATCTGAGATGGATGGAAGGCCATGATGCCCTCCCCGTGCCGACTGGAGTACGGGCGGTGGGCGCCCATGGAGATGAGCGGGCCGTGATGAAAGCGCTCGTGTGGGTCCTTGTGGTCCCTGGGGTTTCCATCGCAGAAGGAGACGCCGTTGGGGCAGGCGGTCATCTCTGTGCTGCGCGGCTGCTCATGGTCATTGGAGACGTTCACCTTGTCCGCGAGGAACTCGAGCTTGTCGGCGAACCTGCGCAATTCCGTCGCTTTTAGGCGGGCCTCGACCGCATCCGTGTCCGTTTCACCCAGGCAGATGACTGTCTCTGAACCGTGAAAGTCCAGTAGCCGCGCGTCCAGCAGCTCCCGACCGTCATTGCCTATGACAACGTGGCAGGCTCCGAGGTGAGCATCGTGGACGCCGGTCTCGATGCACCAGTCCGGGTGGACGGTGCACAGCTGCTGGTTGCTGTGGTCGTGGTCGGCGTTTGCCGGTAGTGGGGACGACTTGGCGAGTTGGAAGGCAACGGCGGCGAGGTCCTTGGTTTCCACGCTATTTGGGGTTGTCGGGATAGCGACGCTCACGATCTTTCTCCTTGTAGTGGAAAGGTTGGGCCGGAGAGCTCGGCTTATGGGGGCAACCAGCGGCTGCACGCCCTCTGTTGCTCGGCTCCCTATTAAGCTTCGCCCAGTGCAGGCATACGTGCTCCGTTCGAGCAGCACTTGTCGCGAAGCTGGCTATCCAGCGGTATAATCCGCTTCTCCAGTGGTGAATCGGAGGCCTGCGGGGCAGTGTTGGTCTTTTGTTGCACGCGGTCCGGTGAACGCGCTGGGTACGGCGGTGAGGCCGAAAGGGTGCGCTCTTCACCCGTACGCGACGTCTTGAGTGCAGCCTTCGCCGTGCCCCTTTTGAGGAAGCGCCCCGGCGACGCTCTCCTCGCGTAGGCGGCATGCGGGTGAGTTCTCACCACTGTGGAGTTCCACCGACACGCGCCAGTCGATCCGGCCCGCGGATTGGACAGCAGGATCGCCAACGTTCCGTCCGCCGACCAGCGGCGGTTACGTTTATAGGTGGCGTCCCGCCGAGTGGTGATTCAGTCGAGCTCGTGTGAATCGGTTTTGCGGGGATCTGCCGCTGCGGGGTGGCCCTCTCGGCGAAGAGTTCGGGCATGCGGCCTTTGGAGAGGTGGCGGCGGTCGAAGACTTGCCACTCGCTGTGGAGTTCAGCCAGGACCGCGGCAGCGAGCCGGTCCACTCATGGGCTGCAAAGATACTTCTCCGTCAGGTTGGTCTCCTCGTGCAGCTCTCAAACCGAGGTCTCGGTGATGGGCTCGCCAGGTTCGCTGTTGCCGACCGGCAGATCGCAGTGCCATGAGCGCTTTGCGAGCGGGGTGGACTCCACGAGCGAACGCGATCCGGCGACGTTCATCGACGCAGAGACGCAGGAGCTAATTCCGCTCTATGCCGCAGTAGTTCCACCACGGAAGGGATCACGTCGACTGAGTGGCTTGACCTCTCGTAAGGAGGTCACTCGTCACTCTCTTCGCTTTCTCAACCCAGCCCATCGATACCAGAATCACCCGGCGCGCTCGATGAGGTGACGTTGAGCATTGGCTTCGCACATGGACTGGGGAGCATGGGCTGCCGTACTGAAGCGGCGCAGTGTACGCGCAAATCGCATAAGAGGCTACCTACTTCCAGGAGTGGTCCCCCGAACGAGGTTTCCACCTCGACCGTGTCCCGACGGGACATCTATCAATACAGGGAACGCAGTCGCGGGTCTCGTCCCGCCAGGAAACCAAATCCCTTTACCCTTTCCCAGGAGGCGCAGTATGCCGAAGACGGCTGCGACAATCCCCAACGCCAAGCGCACGGAGTCCGACGGTTCAAGTCACCGGGCAGTCGGAGAGGTTCTGGCGTCAGAAATCGACGACCTGAATCACTCTAGGGACGTTGCACCCAACCCGGTGATGGCGTTCGAGGCCCTCACCGCCGAGTACGGGCTCCGGGTGGTTGAGTGGGACCTATCCACAATGGATCCTAAACTCCGCGAAAGCTACGTCGCACACTTCGTGGAGCAGCAAGGCGATCGGGTCTTCGTCGTACCCATCGGCCAGGACCCGCACCTTCGCCTTTCGGCCCTCAATCAGGTCATCACGCACCTTGAGGTGGCACAGGTATGACACTCACCGACACCTCCGTGTGCGTCTATGAGGGCAGCCCAGCCGTCACGGTCCGCTCCGGCAAGACCGGCGACCAGTACGGGTTGTGTGCTTCGTGCGCCGACAGTACCGATCGCACCGACGCCGTCAGCGAGGTCATGGAAGGCTTCCGTACCCGCATGCGGGAAGCCGGACGCCTTGACGAGCGCATTGAGGACTTCATCAATGCGGTGATCATCTGCGCGCCGCTGGTGCCCGGCGGCGACCCGTTGGCCGGAATCAGTGCCGTCTTCCACTACCTCGCCAAGCGAATCGGAGTGGAAGCAGAGGTGACAGCATGACCTAATCGCCCGCAGCGCACGTCATTGCCCAGCTCGAGGCCGACCATGTCGCTGCTGGTGCGATCGGGCTCGGCAGCCCAGTCCTGGACGCCTTTGACGAGGGAGTCATCGATGTCGTCGCCGACTCCCCGGACCCTGTAGCCGCCATCAGTGCTATCGCCGAGCTCATCTCCCGCGAACGCTGCGAGCAACACGCCTGTCCATGGGCGCCCCAGGCATGAGCGCACAAGTGCTCATCAGCGACCACGGGCAACGCGGAGCGGCTTGCCTTCCACGTCACCCTTCGGAAAGTCTCTGGGGACGGCTCGCTCCTGGGCCCGATGCCGCTACAGGCCGAAGAACTCGGACATGTCGGACTCGACTTGACGTAGATCCTCAGCGCTCTGCTGCTCGTCCTCTTCCCAGGAAACGGAGCGGAAGTTCTCAAGGCCCTCCCACTCGGACAGGCGGCCGTAATCTCGTTGGTCTTCGATCCCGTACTCCTCGCTGTACTCTCGCGCGCTGTACAGCAGTCGGAGGTCTGTGCCGGTAATCCGGAACGAAAACCGGCCCTTGGTCGGTCCAGCATTGGGTGCGGCGGGCCGCTTCGCCTGGCCTATGGCGCGTCCGCCGCTGCCTTGTCCTTGGCGCTACGGACTTCTTCGGTCGGGTGGCACCGGAATTTTTACATTTGCCCGGGGGCCGGGGCTGCCTTCTCGCGGCACAGCGGAACTACAGGTCACGACTCCTCTCGCGGCTCCGTGCGGTAGTCGAAGTACGCCCACGCGGAGATCGCCACGACCGCCACCGCGCTCATCACCAGGGCCTGTACGGCAGTGGGCGCGCTGTGCGTGAAGTAGCCGGCCAGGCCCGTGGCCAAGGCGCCCACCAGCATCACCATGCGACTGGCGAAGTACTGTTGCGGGTCGGCGCCGGCGCTGCCGTCCCGCTCCGCGAAGAGCCCTTTCGCCGCCGCCTTCACCGGCTCGTCCGCACCCCGGCGCCGCTTCGCCCGGTACTCAAGGCCGAAGCCGATCGCCAGGTAGAGCACGAGGACCCCGACCAACAGGGCCCAGTCGGTCGGCCCGTCCATGCTGTTCCCGCGCGCCATCACCGTGGCCGAGACAGCGAGACTCATCATCGCAGCGCCCCGTTCATACGTCGCGGCCAAGCCCCCTCGGCCCGACCTGTGTCGGCATGTCAACTACCCCGTATCGCCGCCGTGTTGCCGGGTTCGTGGTGGAGAGAAGGCCGTCGTCCGCACCCCGCTGGTCATTCGCCGCCGCGGGCGGTGGGCGCCCTCAGTGGTTCGCCGGCGGTGATCTTGGGGGCCTGCGGAGCTGCCCCGGTGGACATCGCCATGTTTGACGGCGTCCGCCGCGCTCGTCGTCGGCTTACCCCGGGCCCTGCGCGAGGTGGGCTCGGCGCGGCTGCACGCGTCTGGCGATCAGCATGGCCGCCGCCAGCGCGTGTGGCGCCACCCACGGTTCCGCGATGCCCCGCTCGGTGAAGGACCGGGCGATGTGCTCCTTCAACGTGTAGAAGGTGAGCGCCCGTTGAGGGTCGCACAGCGTGCTGGCGGTGTCCTCGTCCACGCCCCAGCGTCGCAGCGCGGGCACCGGTTCCCCGGCGGCGGCCAGCCGCGCTCCTTCGCCCAGCCAGGCGGTGTCGGCCGTGGCGTGCCGTTCCAGCCAGGCGACGTGGAAGCCCTCCGGTTCGCACTGCAGCGCGTCGAGCTCGCCGATCGCCTCCAGGTGGGAGCGGGGCATGGGGCTGTACACCAGGTCCGGGTCCAACGCCTGCCAGGAGAAGGGCCGGGCATGCTCCGACAGATCGGTGGCGGCCTCCGTGGCCTTCATCGGTACGCACAGGAGACGGCGTGTGGATCGCTGCTTGCCCGGCTTGAGCTGCTCCAGCAGCCAGCCCGTCCGGACCGCGGCCGGGGGATGCGTGCAACCGCGGTGGACGAACACCGTCCGCTCCGCCACGTGCAGGGCCATCATGGCCATCAGCGCGGCCATGGTGGCCCGCTCCAGCATGACCATGGTTTCCCACCGGCCGTTGCTCTGCCTTTCACTGGCCCGTCTGGTGGCCTGGAAGGCGAGCCGGTCCGCCTCCCGTTCCCTGCGGTCGTCCGCGGAGCAGGCCGGGAGGTGCTCGTCCGGCACGAACGCGCTCGGGCCGTGGGAGTGTCCGAGAACGTGGTGGGCCATCTCGTGGCCGATGACGAAGCGATAGGCGAAGTGACTGAGCTGCGAGGCGTACCGCTCACCCGCCGGGCTGAGCCGCACTCCCAACTGCGTCGACACGGCCAGGGCTCGCTGATGGGCGGTGTGGTAGCGCAGCAGGGCGGTGAGCACGTCCTCGTACCCGAAGACCTCCCCCTTGCCCAGGTCGCGCAGCAGCCGCCAGAGGGCCGTCGGCCGTGACGTGGCGTGGGACCTCTTGTCGGCGCAGAGAGCGAGGTACTGGCAGTAGCTGGAGCACATGCCGAAGATCCCGTCGGCGACGATGACCAGGCCCGAACCGTCGGCGAAGGGGGTCACCTGGGCCGACACGGCTTGGTCGAGCGTGGTGACGACGCGTACCGAGTCGAGCCGGGCGGCGCTCGCCCCGAGGTCGGCCATCGCGGCCCTCAACTCCTCGCCCACCATGTCCACGAAGCCGACGGACAGGTCGGTGCCCGGCTTGTACCCAGGGTCTTGTCGCCAGTCGGTGGAGTAGTCGTCGACCCGTCGCAGCAGGTCGTGGGCTCCGAGTTCCCGCAATTGCCGCCGCTTCTCCGCCAGCGCCGCCTCGCGGTCCGCCTGGAGGAGCGCGCGCTTGCGGTCCGCCAGGGTCTTCATGGGCGCGCGGGCGCGTTGTGGCAGAAGGTACCGAGTCCGATTCTGGCGACGAGGACGGCGATGAGGGTGGCGGTCATGGGGTCGCCGATGGACTGCTGGAGCAGTTCCTGGAGGGCGTAGGCGTCGAGGAGCCGGTCCGAACCGGTGGTGCCCATGAGTGCCTGGGCCCGTTCGTGATGACAGATCTTGCTCTGCAGTTCCCGGTGCTTGTTGGCGAACCACTGCTGCCCGAACCGGCGCTTGTCCTCGTCATCAGCGGGGGAGAGCCCCACGCCCGCACCCAGGAGCTCCGCTCCCAGCAAGGCGTACAGCTCGTCGTCGCTCCTGCTCCAGTACTCCTCGACGGTCATGTGGTCCCGTCCCCCCGTTGCCCGTGAGCGGTCACTCACCGTGACCCGCTGTCATCCGTGACCCGCTGTCATCTGCCAGGGGAGCTTAGGGCCCGCCGCTTCCGTGCGGTGCGCGAGAAGGACGAACCGGCGACGGATGCGGCCGAAGCGACGGCGGAGGTGCGTGTGGGGGACGCCTCGCTCAGCCGTCGGGACGCCGGGAGGCACCTTCTGCACTCGGAAAGCCTGTGGCCTGTCACTCCCGACCGTGCCGTTCCCCCCTCCGGCCCTTGGAGCCGCCCCGCCCGCCTCCGCGCGGATGCCACAGCCGCAGCCATACGTCCCGTGCGTGGCGGCCCGCCTCCGATCGGCTGCGGGCCACCATCTCGCGGGCCTCGTCGTGGGTCTCGACCATGGGGCCGGAGCCGCGCAGGGGGCGGCCGGCCGTCTCGTGGAGGAAGAAGGTCGAGATCAGGCCGATCACCCCGGCCACCATCAGGTAGAACGCCGGGACCAGCGTGTTGCCCGTCGTGTCGACCAGGAACGAGGCGAGCAGCGGGGTGGTGCCGCCGAAGATGGAGACGGAGATGTTGTAGGCGATCGACAGGGCTCCGTAGCGCAGCCGGGTGGGGAAGAGGGCCGGCAGCGTGGCCGCGGCCGTACCGGCGAAGCAGACCAGGAGCAGGCCGAGGATCGCGCAGCCGAACGCGGGCAGGAGGATGCCGCCCTCGCGGATCAGCAGGAACGCGGGAACGGCCAGGGCGATCATCGCGATGCTGCCGACCATGAACATCGGCCGTCTGCCCCACCGGTCCGAGCTGCGGCCCACCGTGGTGATGGCGAGCACCACGAGCAGCATGGTGCCGAGGACCAGCAGCTGTGCGGTCGTGTCGCTCTCGCCGAGCGTCACCGTCATGAACGTCGGCAGATACGACGTCACCATGTAGTTGGTGACGTTGTAGAGCAGCACGAGGCCCATGCAGATCAGGATCGCCTGCCAGTGGCGGGAGAAGATCTCCCTGAGGCGGCCCTGGCCCGACTGGCGGGCCTGCTCGACCGGGTCGCTCTCACCCTCCTCGGCCTCCGTCTCCCGCTCGGCCGCCGACGCCGCCGCTTCCTGCTGGAAGGCGGGCGTCTCCTCCAGCTTCATCCGCATGTAGAGACCGATGAGCCCGAGCGGTCCCGCGACGAAGAACGGGATGCGCCAGCCCCAGCTCTCCAGGCCGTCGGTCCCGAGCGTCAGGGTGAGCACCGTGACAAGGCCCGAACCGAGCGAGTAGCCGACGAAGGTGCCGAAGTCGAGCCAGCTGCCGAGGAAGCCGCGCCGCTGGTCGGGGGCGTACTCGGCGATGTAGGTGGTGGCGCCCGCGTACTCGCCGCCCGTGGAGAAGCCCTGGACGAGGCGGCACAGGAGGAGCAGGAGCGGGGCGGCGAAGCCGATGGAGGCGTACGTCGGCAGCAGGCCCACCGCGAAGGTGCTCACAGCCATCATGATCATGGTCGCGGCGAGCACCCGCTGTCGGCCGATGCGGTCGCCGAGCGGCCCGAACACGAGACCGCCCAAGGGGCGGACGAGAAATGCCGCGGCGAATGTGGCGAACGTGGAGACCACCTGCGCGCCCGGCGAACTGGAGGGAAAGAAGACTTTGCCGATGGTGCCCGCCAAATAGGCGTAGACACCGAAATCGAACCACTCCATGGTGTTTCCGAGTGCGGCCGCCGTGACGGCGCGCCGCACCTTCGGGCGGTCCGAGACCATGATGTCCTCGCTGCTCAGCGCCTTCTTCCTGCGGCGCAGCAGCGTGCGTGCCATACGGTCGGTCGCCGAATGCGAGGCGCGCGATTCGCCCTCCGTCGCGCGGGGCTTTCGGGGAGCGCCGCGCGAGTGGCCTTTCACCATGGAGCTTTTCTCCTCTTGCCTGCCGAGAGAAAGCCGTGTCGCCGTAAGTCTGAGCCGATCATGGGAGACCGGCAAACGGTACGGCGGCGCCATCCGGTGCCCGGCCCCCGCTGCCGCCGTCCCGTTCCCCTCTTGACCCCGGTGGCGCCAGCCCATAGGTTGCGGTGGCCGTCGACCTGTTGCTGACGAAAGGGGGCGACCAGCGGATGAACACCGACTCTGATCTCGGTCGCCTCGCCCAGCGCACGGTCTGGGTCCCGGGTCGCATCGCACACGGCGCCTGAGTACGCCGTTCTGCTGTGCCCGTACGTGGCACGTTCGTGGCTGCCCGCCCGCGGCACGTCGCGGGTCTTCGGGCCCGCCCTTCCCTCTTCCTCTTCGGTTTCCTCTTCTCCTTCGGCGCGCCACCGTCGCGTGCCGTCCTGCGCCCCTCTCCTCGTCCGGCGCGCCTGAACACAGAAAGCTGCCCGAAATTGGCGAACATCATGAAGCGACCGACCGCGCACCGGAACGAAGGCCTGTCATGACAGAGGCCCGGATCACGGTCAACGGGGAAGAAGCACTGCTCTCACCGGCTCCGCCACACACCACAGCGCTGGACTTCCTGCGCGAGCAAGGCCTCACCGGCACCAAGGAAGGCTGCGCCGAGGGCGAATGCGGCGCCTGCTCGGTCCTGGTCGCCCGGCCAGGCGTGGACAAGCCCACCGACTGGGTGGCGGTCAACGCCTGCCTGCTGCCGGCCGCGGCGCTCGACGGCCAGGAGGTCATCACCTCCGAAGGCCTCGCCACCGCCGGCGAACCCGGCACACCTGCCACCCTGCACCCGGTGCAGGAGGAGCTGGCGGCCCGCGGCGGCTCCCAATGCGGGTACTGCACACCGGGTTTCGTGTGCAGCATGGCGTCCGAGTACTACCGGCCCGACCGCTGCGCGCACGCCGACGCGGCGAGCGCCGTGCGGACCGGAAGCGGCGACGCCGAGCACGGGCCGAACGGCTTCGACCTGCACGCCCTGAGCGGCAACCTGTGCCGCTGCACCGGCTACCGCCCCATTCGCGACGCCGCGTTCGCCGTCGGCACGCCCACCGACGACGACCCCCTGGCCCGGCGCCGTGAGCAGGCTCCGCCCCCGCCGGTCGCCACCGAGTACACCAGGGACGGCCAAGCGTTCCACCGGCCGGCCACCCTCGCGGACGTGCTGCGGCTGCTGCGCGAGCGGCCCGACGCGGTGGTGGTCGCGGGATCCACGGACTGGGGCGTCGAGGTGAACATCCGTTCCCGCCGCGCGGATGTCGTGGTCGCCATCGACCGGCTGCCCGAACTGCGGGAGCTGCGCGTCGCGTCCGACCACGTCGAGATCGGGGCCGCCCTGACGCTCACCGAGATCGAACGCCGCCTCGACGGCCGCATACCGCTGCTGGCCGAACTGTTCCCGCAGTTCGCGTCCCGGCTCATCCGCAACAGCGCGACTCTTGGCGGCAATCTGGGCACCGGCTCTCCCATCGGCGACAGCCCGCCGGCGCTGCTCGCCCTTGAGGCGTCCCTGGTGCTCGCCGACGCCGACGGCGAGCGCGAGGTCCCGCTGGCGGAGTACTTCACCGGCTACCGGCAGAGCGTGCGCCGTCCTGGCGAGCTGATCCGCGCGGTGCGCGTCCCGCTGCCGCTGTCGCCGGTCGTGGCCTTCCACAAGATCGCCAAGCGTCGCTTCGACGACATCTCCAGCGTCGCGGTCGCCTTCGCGCTCGACATCGACGACGGGATCGTACGCAAGGCACGGATCGGCCTGGGCGGCGTGGCCGCGACGCCCCTTCGCGCGCTCGCCGTCGAGGCGGCCCTGGAGGGCAGACCCTGGGACGCCGCGACCGTAGGGGCCGCGGCCAGGCTGCTGGAGAAGGAAGGAACGCCGATGAACGACCACCGCGCCAGCGCGCGCTACCGCTCCGCGATGCTCGGTCAGAGCCTGCTGAAGTCGTACGCGCGGACCACCGGGGCGGTTTCGTCATGAGCCAGTTGTCCGAACGCCCCGAAAAGCCCGTCGTCGGCGTCCCCATGCCGCACGAAAGTGCGTACCAGCACGTCACCGGCACCGCGCTCTACACCGACGACCTGGTCCAGCGCACCAAGGACGTGCTGCACGCGTACCCGGTCCAGGTCATGAAGGCCTGCGGCAGGGTCACCGCGCTGAACACCGGGCCCGCGCTCGCCGTGCCCGGCGTGGTGCGCGTGCTGACCGGCGCCGACGTGCCGGGCGTCAACGACGCCGGGATGAAGCACGACGAGCCGCTCTTCCCCGACGAGGTCATGTTCCACGGCCACGCGGTCGCCTGGGTGCTCGGCGAGACCCTGGAGGCGGCCCGGCTCGGCGCGGCGGCCGTCGAGGTGACCGTCGACGAACAGCCCTCCCTGATCACCCTTCAGGAGGCGATCGCGGCCGGGAGCTTCCACGGGGCACGGCCCGTCATGGTGACCGGCGACGTCGACGCGGGCCTCGCCGACTCCGCGCACGTGTTCACCGGCGAGTTCCACTTCTCCGACCAGGAGCACTTCTACCTGGAGACGCACGCGGCGCTGGCCCTCGTCGACGAGAACGGGCAGGTGTTCGTCCAGAGCAGCACCCAGCACCCCTCGGAGACGCAGGAGATCGTCGCGCACGTGCTCGGGCTGCCCAGCCACGAGGTGACCGTGCAATGTCTGCGCATGGGCGGCGGGTTCGGCGGCAAGGAGATGCAGCCGCACGGATTCGCGGCCGTCGCCGCGCTCGGCGCCCGACTGACCGGCAGGCCGGTCCGGCTGCGGCTCAACCGCACCCAGGACCTGACCATGTCCGGCAAACGGCACGGGTTCCACGCGAAGTGGCGGATCGGCTTCGACGGCGACGGCCGCATCCGCGCCCTGGACGCCACCCTGACCGCGGACGGCGGCTGGAGCCTGGACCTCTCCGAACCGGTGGTGGCCCGTGCGCTGTGCCACATCGACAACACGTACTGGATCCCCAACGCGCGCGTCGCGGGCCGCATCGCCAAGACCAACAAGGTCTCCAACACCGCGTTCCGCGGCTTCGGCGGGCCGCAGGGCATGCTGGTGATCGAGGACATCATGGGCCGGTGCGCGCCACTGCTCGGCCTCGACCCGATGGAGCTGCGCGAGCGCAACTTCTACCGGCAGGGTCAGACGACACCGTACGGCCAGCTGGTCACCCAGCACGAGCGGATCTCCGCCGTCTGGGAGAAGGTCAAGGAGAACGGCGGCATCGCCGACCGCCGACGCGAGATCGCCGCCTTCAACGCCGCGCACCCGCACACCAAGCGGGCCCTCGCGCTGACCGGCGTCAAGTTCGGCATCTCGTTCAACCTCACCGCCTTCAACCAGGGCGGCGCGCTGGTGCTGATCTACAAGGACGGCTCGGTCCTGATCAACCACGGCGGTACCGAGATGGGCCAGGGCCTGCACACCAAGATGCTGCAGGTGGCCGCGACCACGCTGGGCATCCCGCTGCACAAGGTGCGGCTCGCCCCGACCCGGACCGACAAGGTGCCCAACACCTCCGCCACCGCCGCGAGCGCGGGGGCCGACCTCAACGGCGGGGCGGTGAAGAACGCCTGTGAGCAGTTGCGCGAGCGGTTGTCGCAGGTGGCCGCGGTCCAGCTGGGTGCGAACGCGTCGGACGTACGCATCGTCGGGGGCGTCGCACGCTCCCTGGGCGGTGACAAGGCGCTGGCCTGGGACGACCTGGTGCGCACCGCGTACTTCCAGCGGGTGCAGTTGTCGGCGGCCGGCTTCTACCGGACCGAGGGGCTGCACTGGGACGCGAAGTTGTTCCACGGCACGCCGTTCAAGTACTTCTCCTACGGCGCCGCCGCGGCCGAGGTGGAGGTCGACGGTTTCACGGGCGCGTACCGCATCCGGCGGGTGGACATCGTGCACGACGTCGGCGACAGCCTCTCCCCGATGATCGACATCGGCCAGGTCGAGGGCGGATTCGTGCAGGGCGCGGGCTGGCTGACGCTCGAGGATCTGCGCTGGGACAGCGGCGACGGGCCGAACCGTGGACGTCTCCTCACCCAGGCCGCGAGCACCTACAAGCTGCCGAGTTTCTCGGAGATGCCCGAGGAGTTCAACGTCACGCTCCTGGAGAACGCCACCGAGGACGGCGTGGTCTACGGCTCCAAAGCGGTCGGCGAGCCCCCGCTGATGCTGGCGTTCTCGGTGCGCGAGGCGCTGCGGCAGGCGGCCGCCGTGTTCGGGCCGAGCGGGTTCGGCGTCGAGCTGGCCTCACCCGCGACGCCGGAAGCGGTGTACTGGGCGATCCAGGCGGCCCGTCGGCACGAGGTCTCCGGCGACGGCTCCGCCGCCGACGGCGGGATCCGCAGCGACGCCGACGTACTGAGCGGTGCCTGACATGTCATGGGTCGCGGCGGTCGGGCGGCTGCGGGCGCGCCGGGAGCCCGGCGTGCTGGTGACCGTCGCGGCCGTGCGCGGCCACGCCCCGCGCGACGCGGGCGCGAAACTCGTCGTGGGGGAGACCGGCGCCTGGGGCTCGATCGGCGGCGGCAACGTCGAGGCCGTCGCGGTCGACCGGGCCCGGGAGATGATCGCCGCGGCCGAACCGGAGCCGGAGCTGATGGACTTCGCCCTGAACGACAAGGTGACCAACCGGCACGGCGTGCAGTGCTGCGGCGGCACGGTCACGGTACTGCTCGAACCGCTGGCGGTGGCAAGGGCCGTGGCGATCTTCGGCGTCGGGCACGTGGGGCTGGAACTGGCGCGCATCCTGGCACGTCAGGACCTCGACCTCCATCTGGTCGACACCCGCTCCGACATTCTCACCGAGGAGCGTCTCGGCGTCCTCGCGGACGCGGTGGGGCAGGTGCACGTACATCACACGCCGCTGCTCCCCGAGGAGGTCCTCGCGGAGCTGCCCCGGGGCACCCACGTGCTGATCATGACCCATGATCACGCCGAGGACGCCGCGCTGTGCGACGCCGCCCTGCGCACGCCCCACCTCGGCTCCGTCGGACTCATCGGGTCGGCGGCCAAATGGGTGCGGTTCCGCCGCCGCCTCGCCACCGAGGGCGGCCACGACGAGGCCACCATCGACCGGATCAAGACCCCGATCGGTCTCGCGGACATCACCGGAAAGGAGCCCGCGACGATCGCCGTGAGCGTCGCCGCCGATCTGCTGCGCACTTTCGAGGCCGAAGGGGACTGAACCACCGAGGGGACTGAACCACCGAGGGGCACTGAACCGGCTCCACCTGCCGACCGGAACGGCCGCACCGGTCGGCGGGCCCGCCGACTACGTCGCGCTGCGCGCGGCCGACGCCGGTTCCGCGGCGTGGTCGCCGCGCAGGTGGTAGACGTTGAACGCCTTGCGGATGACGGGCTGGGCGACGTTGCGCACCGGTACGCCGCCGCTCGTGATCCCGTGTTCGGTGCCCGCGTGGGCGTGGCCGTGGACGGCCAGGTTCGCGCCCGCCGCGTCGACCGCCTCCGCCAGGAGGTAGCTGCCGAGAAACGGGTAGATCTCCAGGGGTTCGCCCGCGAGGGTGTCGGGCACGGGCGCGAAGTGCGTCAGCGCCACCCGTGTGTCACAGCCCTGCTCGGCCAGTTCGTCGAGCGAGGTCCGCAGGCCCTCGGCGCAGTGGCGGGTGTACCGGATGAACTCCTTCATCAGCGGTTCGCCGAACTCGCTGCCGCTGCGGCCGACGAAGCCGCCGCCGAAGCCCTTGGTGCCGGCGACGCCCACCCGGGCCCCGTCGACCTCGACGACCGTGCCCTGCCCTTCGAGGACGCGTACGCCCGCGTCGCGCAGGATCGCGGTGACCTCGTCGGGCCGCTCGTCGTGGTGGTCGTGGTTGCCGAGCACGGCCACCACGGGCACCGGCAGGCCGGTCACCTCCCGGGCGACCACCCGCGCCTCCTCGGGGGTGCCGTGGCGGGTCAGGTCCCCGGCGAGAAGCAGCAGGTCCGCGCAGTCGTCGAGCGTCTCGAAGGCGGGCCGGAGCACTCCCTGGCTCTCCAGCCCGATATGGATGTCCCCCACGGCCGCGATGCGGATCATGTCACTTCCTCCGAGTGGTCCGGGGCCGTCGCGTCGGCCACCGCGACATCGAAGTGGACCGTCAGGCCGGCCAGTTCCTCGTTCACGGTGCGCAGCAATTCCTCGCGGCACTGCGCCGTGGACACGGTGCCGACGACCATCACGGACGATCCGCGGGCCTCGACGCGCATGCCCAGCTCACCCGGTTCCTCCGCGGCGAGCCGGTCCTTGAGGTGGGCGATGCGGTACTCGACGTTGGATTGGTCGTTCATCGGTCTCCTTCTCGCGGCGCGATGACTTCCAGCCGTTCCAGCAGGAAGAGGAAGGCGGCGGGCATCGGCATGTCGCCGTACTCGTCGCGCAGCGCCTCCCAGTCGACCATCTCGCGCAGCTGCCGCGCGATCGGCAGCACGGCGCCGAAGTCGCAGTGGTGCTCGGAGAACGCGGCGAGCAGCGCCCGTACGAGATCGGTGGGCGCCAGGACCGGCATGTGCACCGAGTCGACCGGCAGTTGCGCGGCGCGGCCGAGGAGTTCCGTGGTGACCGGCTCGCCCGCCAGCCGGAAGATGAGGTCGATGTCCTGGCCGAGGCACTTGGCCTTGAGCAGCCAGTCCTCCGGTGGCGCGTACACCGGGAGCCCCGCCTCCTCAAGCGAGGCCGCCACCGCTGCGGCGTCCTCCGGTTTGATGCAGAAGTCGGCGTCGTGCTGGAGGTTGCCGGTGCCGCCGTGGGCGTAGACCGCGACACTGCCGGCGAGGGCGAAGTCGTGCTCGCGCCTCTTGAGGATGGCGGCGACCTGTTTGGTCGCCTCCAGGATGGCCTGGTTGAGATCGGGCGGAAGCTCCTCGGCACACATCTCGTGGTGCGGGGAGCCCCCGACCGGTCCTGCGGCGGTTCCTCCTGTCGGACGCAGCTCCGTCACCGGCTTCTGTGCGTCGCGAGTGGTGTCTTCTGCGTTCGGCGTCACCTGCTGCTCCGTTTCCGGACCCCGGCCGCGCTGCACTCACCGTGCAGGCCGCCGGTCTCCGACGATCCCTGCTTCAGGTAGCACCGGTACCCGGGCCGCCGGGTTCGACACGGGTCAGTTGCTGTACGGGTCGGAGTTGCCCTGCGAGGACTTCCCTGCCCGGACTTCCCTTATACCGCAGGCCGCACCGTGTCACCTCTTCGCGCTCACCCCGCCTGGGTGCGGCGCACGCACTCCGCGACCACCGAGCTCAGGCTCCCCGTCCGGGCCAGCAGTTCCCGCTGGACGCGGGCGCCGTTGCCGTGCTCCAGCAGGTTCCCGCCCACCGTGGTGACCATGTCGAGGTCGCCGCTGTCCTCGAGCGCGTCGCGCACGTGGTCGATGAGCGCCCGCAGCACCTCGTGCCCGGGTGCGGGCCGCATGGTCAGCGGGTGGAGCAGGGTGTCGTCGAGACCGGACCGCGCTGCCCGCCAGGCGGCGAGGCGCAGCAGGCCGACGGCGTGCGCCGCCGGTGGCCGGCCGGCCCGCCATTCGCGCGCCGCCGTTTCGACCAGTCCCCGTGCGAGAGCCGCGACCAGGACGGTGGAGGTCGCCTCCAGGCAGACGTCCGCGACCCGGATCTCCACGGTGGGGTAGCGGTGGGAGAGGCGTGCGTCGAAGTAGACCATGCCCCGGTCGCGCAGCACGCCGGTGGCGACCAGGTCGCGGACCTGCTCCTCGTACCGCTCGGCTGAGCCGAAGAGCTCGGTCGGGCCTGCCATCGGCCAGCGGCCCCACACCCGGTTGCGGTAGCTGCTGTACAGGCTGTCGTGCCCCTGCCAGAAGGGTGAGTTGGCGCTCAGGGCGACCAGGACCGGGAGCCAGGGCCGGATGCGGTCGATGACGGCCACGCCCTCCTCGTCCGAGTCGACCGACACGTGCACGTGGCAGCCGCAGGTCAGCTGCTCCTGCGTGGTCAGCCCGAACTGCTCCTCCATCCACTGGAACCGGCTGCCCGTGTTGACCGCGGGGCTCACCGGCAGGGGCGAGGTGGCGAGGGCTGCGACCGAGGCGCCCACGTCACCGGCGTGCCGCGCCGCGTCCGCGCGCCACCGGACGACCTCCTCCGTGAGGCTGTCCATGCTGGTCCGCGGCTGCGTGGCGAATTCGAGCTGCTGCCCGTGGAGTTCCCTCTCGAAGGCCTCGTCCTCGGGCTCGCGGTAGTCGGTCTCCTGCTTCTCGCTGTCAGGGTTCTCCGCGGTGTTCCTGGCGGCTCGCGCCAGGACCGCCGAGGAAAGGGCTCGCGGCTCGCCGCTGTTACGGTCGACCAGGAGGAGTTCTTCCTCCACTCCTACGGTGCGCAATGGTGGCTGCCTCTCTGTTCCGTCGTGCTGTGGATCCCTCCCGTACCCCCGCACCGCGTATGCAGCCGTCCGGTAGTACAACAGTCCGACGGAGGTTTCAGCGGAGGCGGTTCGGCAAACCGTTCATTTATGGTGCAAATCGGCTACACAATGATGACCGAGCAGGCCGGACCGCGCGCGCTCGTCGATGATCTGGTCGCGGCGGAGCAGGCGGGATTCGACTTCTCCGTCACCTCCGACCACTACTTTCCGTGGCTCACCTCGCAGGGGCACTCCCCGTACGCGTGGAGCGTGCTCGGCGCGGCGGCGCAGGCCACCTCGCGCATTCCGCTCATGACGTACGTGACCTGCCCGACGACCCGCTACCACCCCGCCGTGGTGGCGCAGAAGGCCGCGACGATGCAGCTGCTCTCCGAGGGCCGCTTCCGGCTGGGGCTCGGCTCGGGCGAGAACCTCAACGAGCACGTCGTCGGCGGCGGCTGGCCCTCCGCCCGGGTCCGCCTCGACATGTTCGAGGAGGCCGTCGGCATCATCCGCGCGCTCTTCACCGGCGAGAACGTCAACCACGAGGGCACCCACTTCGACGTGGCGAACGCCCGCCTGTGGGACCTGCCCGACGAGCTGCCACCCATCGGCATCGCCGTCTCCGGCGAACGCTCCTGCGCACTGGCCGGGAAGTACGCGGACCTCGTCATCGCGACCGAGCCCAAGGCCGACCTCGTCGAGTCCTTCGACCGGCACGGGGGCCGCGGCAAGCCCCGGGTCGGTCAGCTCCCCGTCTGCTACGACACCGACAAGGACGCGGCGATCGCCCGCGCCCACGACCAGTTCCGCTGGTCCGTCGGCGGCTGGCCGGTCAACGCCGAGCTGCCGGGGCCCGCGGCCTTCGCCGGTGCCACGCAGTACGTCACCAAGGAGGACATCGCGGAGCAGATCCCCTGCGGAGACGACGTCGACGACTTCGTCGAAGCCGTACGCCCCTTCGCCGAGGCGGGCTTCACGGAGATCGCCCTCGTCCAGGTGGGCGGCGACCACCAGCGCCCCTTCATCGACTGGGCCGAGCGCAAGCTGCTGCCCGCGCTGCGGGAACTGTGACGCGCCGGGAGCCCACCACCCAAGGAGACACCGTGCACAACACAGCGAGCCCCGCCACACCTGCCCCGGACCCCCTGCCCCCGTCCTCTGCGGACCTCGTCCAAGTGGTCCTCGGAGAGTGCTCGGTGGCCGACGCCGACACCGTCTTCAACGTCCTGCGCTCCCACTTCCCCACCGACCGCGGGGCCGACGCGCCCCGCCAGACCGAGCAGGAGACGCCCGCCGTCTGGACCGGCGAGTTCCGGGTCGCCGGGAGCCCGCGCCCCGCCCGGGGAGTCCTGCTCGCGGGCTCCGTCACCGCCGACCTCCAGGGCGGCCCCGTCCCGGTGGCCCGCCTGCGCGAGGCGCTCGAATCCGCCTTCGTCGTCTCGACCGTCGGCACCGTCTCCGGCGACCAGGAGGTCGAGGTACAGCTGCGCCTGACCGGTGTCGAACACGGCGCGCCCGCCGAGGACGCCTGACCGGGTGCACCGGGTGCGCTCCGATCGGGCGTATGCCCGCGTGTCGGACCACGAGGTTCTTCCGCCCACCGGACAGTCGTGCGGCATCGTCGGAAGGACCCGTATCCGCACGCGTTCCCGTCGCGGTGCGGCAGCCACCGACCGACGGTGCAGTGAAGGAGCGCGGAGCCGGTGCGCGGAACAAGACAGGGCGTGGCCGTGGCGCTGCTGTGCTGTGCGCTCGCCGGATGCGGTGACGTCACGGCACGCGAGGACGCCGCCGCCCGGGCGGTGACCCGCTTCGAGGCAAGCCTGCGGACCCCGGACGCCGCGCGCGGCTGCCGGGAACTCGCACCCGGCACGCTCGACGAACTGGAGCAGTCCGCCGGATTGCCCTGCGCACGGGCCCTGCCCGACGCGGGACTGCCCACGGCGACCAAGGTGCGGCACGTCGACGTGTACGGGCGCCAGGCACGCGTCGTGACCGACCGCGACACGCTCTTCCTGTCGTCCTTCCCGCGCGGCTGGAAGGTCACGGCCGCCGGCTGCACCGCGCGCCCCGAGAAGCCGTACCAGTGTCTGATCAAGGGCGGGTGACGGATGCGGACGATGTTCCTGCTGTATCTGCTGATGGTGACGGCCGGTCTTGCCTATTGCCTGGCGCTTGGGCTGATGCGGCGGTGAGGCGGGCACGGCGCTTCCTGCGGGACAACGGCCTCGCCCTGGCGTTCGGCGCCGGGTTCCTCCTCAGCCTGGCCGGACAGGCGATCGCCGGGTACGCCGACTTCAACAATCAGCTCACCGCGGCCGAGCTGGCCCCGGTGAGCTTCGGCGGCTACGTCATGACCTCCGACTTCGCCGTGGACGTGACGGAGAACTGGCAGTCCGAGTACCTGCAGTTCTTCCTCTACATCTTCGGCACGGTCTGGCTGCTCCAGCGGGGCTCGCCCGAGTCCAAGGAGGTCGACAAGGCGGGCCCGGAGTCCGACGAGCGGCAGAGAGTCGGCGCGCACGCGAGGCCCGACTCGCCCCGCTGGGCCTCCGTGGGCGGCCTGCGCCAGGCCTGGTACGCCAGGTCGCTCGGCATCGTCATGTGCACCCTTTTCCTGCTCTCCTGGCTGGCCCAGTCCGTGGCGGGCGTCGCCGCGTACAACGAGGAGCACCTGCGTGAACTGCAGGCGCCGGTCAGCTGGTTCCAGTACCTCGGGGCCGCCGACTTCTGGGGCCGCACCCTGCAGAACTGGCAGTCCGAACTCCTCGCCGTCGGATCGATGGCCGTCTTCTCCGTCTACCTGCGCCAGCGCGGATCACCGGAGTCAAAGCCGGTCGGGGCGGCGCACGACGCGACCGGCGTCGAGGGCGGCTGACGGCTCAGCCGGACGCCTGCGGCCCGTCGGGCAGCAGCGGGGCGCGCAGGGCGCTCCGCCCTTCCCGCCACGCGTCGAGGAGCCGGGCGGCGAGGCGGTCCTCCAGGAAGCCGGTCGCGCGCACGCCGAAGGCGACGTCGGCTTCGAGAGCGGGTTCGGCGGCCAGCAGACCGCCGACGACGTCCCGGCGCACCACCTGCTCGTGCACGGCGTCCGCCTCCACGTGCTCGTCGTAGAAGCGCTGCGCGGCAGGCCCCGCGCCGATCCGGCGCAGCGCCGCGGCCAACCGCCGCGAGCCGGGCGAGGACGTCACCTCGACCGAGGCGAAGTGACCGACCAACGCCCCGCGGTGGGCACGGTGCAGACCGAACAGGGACATGAGGTTCACGGTGGCGAGGACCTCGGCGGGGGCGGCGTCGAGATAGTGGCCGTAGGCCGTCTCCAGGCCGAGGTCGGTCATGAGGTCGGCGAAGAGCCGTGCGTGAATCTCCTCGGGGCGCCCCGCACCGAACTCGTCGTACTCGATGGCCACCATCGCCGCCTTCGCCCGGCCGTGCAGCCGGGGAATGACCCAGGCGTGCGGGTCGGCCTCCTTGAGGTGGTACAGGGAGCGCAGCGCCGCGTACTCCCGGACCTGCCACGCCTCGCCGTCGCGCTGGAGGTGGTGGCTGACGCTCGTCGCGTCGTGCCCGACGGGTTCCACGAGGAGCGCGGCCAGGGCCTCTTCGGCGTCCTCGCAGCGGGGCACATCGGCGTGCAGGGCGCTCAGGAAGCGCCGCTCCAGCGTGCGCCGCAGGGCCAGCAGGTCCGGGTCCCACTCCCACTCCTCGGCCACCCCGGAGAACCCCTGGTAGTGGAGCTCGTAGAGGACGTAGAGGGTGAGCTGGAGATCTTCTCCGTACGCGGCGGGCCGCTCGGCCTCGCGCGGCTCGGGGACCGGGCCGCCGCCCCGCAGAGCGGTGAGGACGTCGCGGGACAATTCGCCGCGGGGCGCGGGGAGTTCGGGGCTGTGGTGGCGGGATTCGGCGGCGGTCGTGGCGGCCGTGGTGGTGGTTGCGGCGGGGGCGGTCATGACGAGGCCTCCGGCTCCTCGGTGTCGGTCGTGGACGGATTGTCCTCCTGCCGGCGCTTCACCCGCCGGCGGTGGCTCGTGTCGCACCACGGGTAGGTGCGGCTGCGTCGGCAGGTGCAGATCGCGACGGCGAAACGCCGCGAAGCGGAGACGGTCCCGTCGTCGGCGACCACCTCGACGGGCCCCTCCACCAGGAGCGGCCCCTCGGGGTCGACCGTGACGCGGCGGGGGCGTTCAGCGGCGTTCGGCACGGACGACCACCAACTCCTCGCTCGTCTCGTCGGCGCCGATGAGGTTGCGGCGCCGCAGCCACGCCTGGCGCGATCGCAGCACCGGGCCGAAGGGGACGGACCGCCGGTCGGCGACCTCCGCGTCCATGCCCCGCGACGCGAGCCGGTCGAGCGTGGCGTCCACGTCGCAGAGCGCGGAGTGCACCATCAGCAGGACGCCTCGGGGCCGCAGGGCCCGGGGAGCGGCGTCGCAGACGCGGTCCACGACCAACCGGCCCGCGGGCCCGCCGTCCCAGGCGCGGGCGGGCCCGCGCCGGGGCAGCCGAGGTGAAGGAGAGGGTACGTAGGGCGGGTTGCTGACCACCAGGTCGTACGGTCCGGACGGCACTTCGGCAGTGAGGTCGCCGCGGCGCACGGCGACCGACTGGCCGCTGAGCCGTGCGTTGAGCCGGGCGGTGAGCACCGCTCGCCAGGAGATGTCGATGGCCGTGACCCGGGCCCCCCGCCGGGCGGCCGCCACGGCGAGTGCGCCCGAGCCGGTTCCCAGGTCCAGTACGGAGGTGCCGTCGTCGATGCCCTCCCGGTCGAGCGCGCGGACCAGCAGTGCGGTGTCGTGTTGCGGCGCGTAGACGCCCGGCAGCGTGAGCAGGGGCGCCGGGCGGGCCGTCGTCGGCATCGGTGTGCGTGTGTGCGTGGTCATGCGGCATCTCCCGTCTGCGGGAACTCCACGAGGGCGCTCCTCCTTCCACGCTCCGCCAGTTCGCGGTCGCCCACCACTCGAACGGTGACAGGTGGTGACTTTTCGTGAACAGTGCGGATTTGCTGCCTGCTTCGGTCCTGACTCTGGGTGCCCCCGGCGCGGTGATCCACACCTGCGCGCAGTGGAGGGGGAGGCGCCGCTTCCCCGGAGACCACCGCCACGCCGGTGCCCGCCTGCGCAGACTCCTCGGCTCGCCGACCGGCGCGGCGGCCTTCGCCGAGCTGTACGTCGGCAAGAACACCGATACCTGAGCCCCCCGGAGCCCGGCTCGGTTCAGTCCGCGGACGTGTGTCGGTGTCGCGCCCACGCGGGCAGCACGAACCAGCACAGCAGGTACCAGGTGACGACACCGGCCACCAGCCAGGGCACGACGGCGTTGTCGGTGGCTACGCGCAGGATGAGCAGGAGGGCGGCCGTCAGCGTGCCGAGCAGGAGGACGAGACCGATGAACGTGAGGCGGGACGCCCACACCACCGCCTCGGGCTTGATTTTGCGACCCGAGACGATGCGGTGGAAGGAGACCGGGCCGATGAGGGCGCCCGTCGCCGTCGAGCCGAGGATCACCGTCACGACGTAGATCGTGCGGTCGGTGTCGCTCAGCTGCGCGAAGCGTGGAGTGAAGGCGACCGTCAGGAGGAAGCCGAACAGGATCTGCACACCGGTCTGCGCCACCCGCACTTCCTGGATCAGTTCTCCCCAGCGGCGATCGGCGCGCTCGCTCTCCGTCTCGCGACGGTCGTCGCCCGGGGCGCGCGTACCGGGTCCGTTCCCTGCCTCTGCCTCGCTGTTCGACGCGTTCACATCACGAGTCTGCCCACGAAAGACCGGCTGAACAAACGCACACGGCTGTAGTGATTCGAGTCGGCGCGGGCGGGCAGACGGGAGGCAGAGTGATCTTCATCCCCGACGATCATCACCCCCGACCCAGAGGGAGGCCCCTAGTGCTGCTGGCGCACCCCGTCGTACTGGAAGACCTGCTGGAGCGCTACAAGGCCCTGGCCGTGCTCCGCGCCGACCAGGGCAGTGCCGAGAGCCGACAGGCGTACGAGGACATCGTGTACAGCCTGTGCCTGGCGACCGGCACCAGCGATATCGACGCCGCCGTCGTCGCGGCAGGCCACCGGCTGCCGGGCGCACGGACCTTGGACGACTCCCTGCTGACGGCTTGAGCTGCTGACGGCTTGAGGGCCTGTCGTCGAACGGTGGGCGGACGGTCTCGCACGCGTATCCCGGGGTGCCAAGAGGGCGCCCCGGGATTTCTCGTGCCCGCGCTCGGTCAGTCGCTGCCGTGCCACACCGTCGTCGCGTTGCAGAACTCGCGGATGCCGTGGCCCGAGAGTTCCCTGCCGTAGCCGGAGCGCTTGACGCCGCCGAAGGGGAGGCCGGGGTGGGAGGCGGTCATGCCGTTGAAGAAGACGCCGCCCGCCCGGAGGTCCCGTACGCACCGCTCGACGTCCGCATCGTCGCGGGTCCACACATTGGAACTCAGCCCGAACGGCGTGTCGTTGGCCAGTTCCACGGCTTCGTCCAGGCTCGCCACGCGGTAGAGCGTGGCCACCGGGCCGAACGTCTCCTCCCGGTGGATCCGCATCTGCGGGGTGATGTCCGCCAGCACGGTCGGGGAGTAGTACCAGCCCCGCTCCTGCTCCTTGGGCCGCTGCCCGCCGCACAGCGCGGTGGCGCCCCGGCCCAGCGCGTCCTGGACGAGTTCCTCCAGGTCGTCGCGGCCCTGCTCCGAGGAGAGCGGGCCCACGTCGGTGCCCTCGTCCATCGGGTCGCCGACGGTCAACTCCCGCATGCCGGAGACGAATCGGTCCCGGAAGGCGTCGTAGACGTCGGTGTGCACGATGAAGCGCTTGGCGGCGATGCAGGACTGGCCGTTGTTCTGCACGCGGGCGGTCACCGCGGTCGTCGCGGCGCGCTCGACGTCGGCGCTGGGCAGGACGAGGTAGGGGTCGCTGCCGCCCAGTTCGAGGACGGTCTTCTTGATCTCGTCGCCCGCGACGGACGCCACCGAGCGGCCCGCGGGCTCGCTGCCGGTGAGCGTGGCCGCGGCCACCCGCCGGTCGCGCAGGACGTCCTCGACGGCGCCGGAGCCGATCAGAAGCGTCTGGAAGCAGCCTTCCGGGTAGCCGGCGCGGGTGAAGAGGTCCTGGAGGTAGAGGGCGGTGCGCGGAACGTTCGACGCGTGCTTGAGCAGGGCGACGTTGCCCGCCATCAGGGCGGGGGCGGCGAAGCGTACGACCTGCCACAGCGGGAAGTTCCACGGCATCACGGCCAGCACGACGCCGAGCGGACGGTAACGGACGACCGCCCGGGACGCGCCCGAGTCGGTCACATCGTCCTGGGCGGGATGCTCGTCGGCGAGCAGCCCTTCGGCGCGCTCCGCGTACCAGCGCATGGCCTTGACGCACTTGGCCGCCTCGGCCCTGGCCGCCTTCACCGGCTTGCCCATCTCGGTGGTCATGGTGCGGGCGATCTCCGGGGTGTCCTCCTCCAGGAGATCGGCGGCGCGGTGGAGCAGCCGGGCGCGCTCGGCGAATCCGGTGGTGCGGTGGTGGGCGTACGCGGCTTCCGCCGTCGCGAGGCGGCGCTCGATCTCGTCGGGCGCAAGCGGGTCGAAGGTCTCGAGGGTCTCACCGGTGGCCGGGTTGACCGTGGCGATGGGCATGCGGTTCCTCCTCGGGGTCCTCGGTGCCCAGGTCCTGGGGGGTGGCAAGCGGTGCGGCCCCGGGGGTTCAAAGACAGGCTCTCAGCCTAGGCCGACCCGTGCGAGCGGGCATGCGGGGCGCCGACGGCCCGGTGCACAGCCCGCCGCCGTGGGACGGGTGGCCCGTCCCACGGCGGCTGTTCGTCATGGTCCCGGGGCGCGCGGATCAGTCCGTGGAGAGCGCCTCAAGAAGCTGCCCGGCCTTGGGGTCGTGCAGGGCGCGGGCGGCGTCGGCGAGCGCGACCATGCCCACCAGGTCGCGGCCGTCGATCACGGGCAGCCGGCGCACCTTGTGGCTGGTCATGGTCGCGAACACCTCGTCGACGCTGTCGTCCGCGCCGATGGTCACCGCCTCGCTCTGCGCGAGGTCACCCACGAGGACCTTGGCGGGGTCCTTGCCCTTGCCGAGGACCTTGACCACGATGTCCCGGTCGGTGATGACGCCCTTGAGACGGTTGTCGGTGCCGCAGATGGGCAGCGCCCCGACACCCAGTTCGGTGAGCTTCTCGGCCGCCCGGAGCACCGTCTCATCGGCCCCGGCGCACTCCGCGCCCGGAGTCATGATCTCGCGTGCGGTGGTCATGTGAACCTCCTTGCCTGTCGGTGTGCGGTCCGGGTGCCCCGTGTACGCGGGGGAAACACCCGGCTGCCGTGGCACGCGCCGTAAGGGCCTGTCTTCGCCAGGCTAAGAGCCTGTGTCATATCCCCGGCCGGGTGGTCGCCGCCTGGCACGCACGCTCGCCGCGTTGCCGAAAAGCCCTAGTAGCTCCGCTACGAGGACTTCCCGGCGCCTTGCGATCGCACGCACCAGACGACGCCCACTGATCCGACCGGGGATATGACACAGGCTCTAAGCTCCGACAGTTCGGATCAAGGAGGGGTGATGGCGAAGACGTACCGCGTGTCGTTCGGCACGCGTGTGATCAACCGGGTGTTCCACACGATGACCGCACTCGGGTTCGGCAAGGGGTACCGGCACAACCTGAGCGTGCCGGGAAGGAAGTCCGGGCGGCTCTACTCCACTCCGGTCGACGTCATGTCCGCCGGTGGCGAGCGCTGGGTGGTCGGCGCCTACGGAGTGGCCCAGTGGGTGCGCAACGCGCGTGTGGCGGGGCAGGTGGGCCTCAGCAGGGGCGGCAGGTCGGAGAGTGTGGGAGTGGTCGAGCTCGGTCCGGCGGAGAGCGTGCCGGTGCTGCGGCAGTACTGGGACGAAGTCCCCGTCACCCGCGCGTACTTCGACGTGACGGCCGACTCGACGGACGAGGAGTTCGCCGCGGAGGCGGTGCGGCATCCGGTGTTCCGGCTGGTGCCACCGGCGTGAGGTGCGGGCGGGCCCGGATGCCGGGCCCGCCCCGGCGGGGCGATGTCAGCAGCTCAGATTCGAGCCCGGTGTGGTGCCCAGGATCTGGGTGAAGGCCTTGTAGCGGTCGATGCGGCTCTGGACCTGGGCGGGGTTGCCGCCGTTGCACTCCAGGGTGCCGTTGATGGCGCGGATGGTCTCACCGAAGCCCGCGCCGTTGACCATGGCGTTGTGCGGTGTCATGGTGCCGGGACCGTTCTGGGTGTTCCAGTACCAGAGGCCGGTCTGCCAGGCGACGGCCGGATTCTGCTCCACCAGGTAAGGGTGGTTGAGCAGGTCGATGCCGAGCGCGTCGCCCGCGGCCTTGTAGTTGAAGTTCCAGCTGAGCTGGATCGGGCCGCGGCCGTAGTAGGCGGCCTGCCCGGCCGGGCACCCGTACGGCTGCGTCTTGTCGCAATAATGCGGGTAGTTGCCCTGGTTCTGCTCGACCACGTACACCAGGCCGCCCGTCTCATGGCTGACGTTGGCGAGGAACGCCGCCGCCTCCTGGCGCTTGACCGTGTCGCTGCCGGTGGTGGCGAAGCCCGGGTAGGACTTGAGCGCGTCCGTCAGGCCCTTGTACGTGTAGAACGAATTCCGGTTCGGGAACATCTGGTTGAACTGGGCCTCGCTGACGACGAAGCCGGAGGGGTCGGGGGTGCCCGGGCCCGGTCCGCCGCCGCACGTGCCCTGGTCCGCCCAGACGTCGGAGCGGCCCGGCGTCTCGTTCTGCGTCCACCACTTGGCGGTCCAGTTGTGCCCGCCGTACGAGGCCGGCTTGCCGCCGGTGTAGACGGACGAGGAGCTCCACGGCGCGGCGCACTCGGCTGCGGACGCCGGGGCGGCGGCCGGGCCGAGGACGAGCATGGCGCCGAGTGCGGCGAGCGCGGACGCGAAGCCGGTGATGCGTCTGATCATGCCAACTCTCCTTACGGGCGGGGCGGTTCGCGGGGCCCGCGCCGCCATGGGGGTGCCGCGACTCAAGCGAAATGGTCTGCACCTGTCAAGGTCTAGACCAGATGCGAAGGTAAAACCTGATGCTGCCCGCACGTGACTGATCGTTTTGACAGCGGAAACATGGGATGTTCCCATGACTCATATACGTGGGATGTTCCCATGTGTGGCGTCCTCAAGAGAGAAGGTGCCGATCCATGCCGTTGCGCAGTGCCGCAAGGACCAACCTCGTGGAACTCGTCATCGCCCAGATGGAGAGCCTCATCGCCGACGGCGAGTGGAAGGTCGGCGAGAAGATCCCGGCCGAGCCGCTGCTCGTGGAGCAGCTCGCCGTCGGCCGCAACACCGTGCGGGAGGCGGTCCGCGCGCTCGTGCACACCGGCATGCTCGAACCCCGCCAGGGCGACGGCACCTACGTCAGGGCAAGCAGCGACTTCGGGGCCGCCGTGCAGCGCCGGCTGCGCAGGGCGGGCGTTCTCGAGGCGTACGAGGTCCGTGCCTCTCTGGAGCGGGATGCCGCCCGGTACGCGGCGGAGCGCCGCACGGACGAGGACCTCGCGACCCTGCGGGCCGCTCTCGCCGAGCGCGACCTGGCGTGGAGGAGCGGGAACACGGCCGCGTTCGTCGACGCGGACATGGCCTTCCACCGCACCGTCGCGGAGGCCGCGCACAACGGCGTACTCGCTGAGCTGTACGCACACCTCAGCGACGCGCTGCGCTCCACGGTGCAGTCCGTCATCGGCGCGCCCGTCCCCGACTCGGTACGCCACCAGTTCGAAGCGCACACGGCGATCGTCGACGCCATCGAGGCACGCGACGCCGAGGCCGCGGAGGCGGCGGTGCTCGCCCATCTCGCGGAGGGCATGGCCGCACTGCGCGCGCAGCCGCTGGACGGATCCGACGACGACAGGCTCGAAGCGGGGGCCGCACATGAACCGGAAACGGGACGAGGACCGGGAGCGGCAGCGCATGAGTGAGACAGCGGTAACGGCGTCCGGTGGCGAGGCTGCCGTGCACAGCGGCACCACCGCCGTTCCGGCGCCCCCGGCCCCCTCCACCCCGCCCCCCGGACGCCGCGCGCTCTACCTCGCCCTCGGCGTCGTGCTCCTCGCCCTCAACCTGCGGCCCGCCCTCGTCGCCGTCTCCCCGCTCGCCGACACCATCCGCGACGACAGCGGCATGTCGGCCGCCGCGACCAGCCTCCTCACCGCCCTCCCGCTGCTCTGCTTCGGCCTGCTCGCGCCCGTCGCGCCGCGGCTCGGCCGCCGCTTCGGCATGGAGCGGTCGCTGCTCGGCACCATGGCGCTGATCTGCGCGGGCACGGCCCTGCGCCTGCTCGACTCGGTCGTCGCCCTCTTCGCGGGCACGATCGTCATCGGCGCGGGCATAGCCGTCGCCAACGTCCTGCTGCCCGGCCTGATCAAGCGCGACTTCCCCGCGAAGGCGGGCCTGATGACGGGCCTGTACTCGATGTCGCTGTTCGGCGGCGCCGCGCTCGCGGCCGGTGTCACCCTGCCCGTACAGCAGTCCAGTGGCATGAACTGGCGGACTACGCTGGCGTGTTGGGGCGCGCTCGCGGTGGTCGCCCTGCTCGTGTGGCTGCCGCAGATCCGGTCCCGTACGAGGGTGGACGCGGCGGCGGCCCGCCAGGCCGCGCATCCCGTACGCGGCCTGTGGCGCTCCCCGCTGGCCTGGCAGGTCACCGCGTACATGGGCCTGCAGTCCCTCAACTACTACGCGGCGGCGGCGTGGCTGCCGACGGTGTTCCAGGACGCGGGGATGGCCGCGGGGGACGCCGGCTGGATGCTCTCCTTCTCCTCGCTGCTCGGCATCGCGGGCTCCTTCCTCGCCCCGGTGATCGTCGGGCGGCGGCTGCGGCCGGGGGCCCTGGCCGCGCTCGGGGCGGTGCTCTGCGCGCTCGGCTTCGGCGGCCTGCTCATCGCGCCGGTCGGCGGCGCCTACCTGTGGATGACGCTGCTCGGCCTCGGCCAGGGCGCGGCGATCAGTCTGGCGCTGCTGTTCATCGTGCAGCGGGCCCCCGACGCCCGGCACGCGGCCCAGCTGTCCAGCATGGCCCAGTGCTTCGGCTACATCCTCGCCGCCACCGGGCCGACCCTGCTCGGCGCCGTCCACGACGTCTCGCACAGCTGGACCGTGCCGCTCGTCCTCCTGCTCGTCCTGCTCGTGCCGCAGGTCGTGGCCGGGTTCCGCGCCGCACGGGAACGGCACGTGGCGGGCATCGGCTGACACCGGGTCGGGCAGGATGCACCCGGTGCGGTTCCCACGGCGCACCGTGACGGATCGAGAAGGGTGCGGCGATGACGGATTCGGCTCCAGGGCGGCTCGCGGTCTCACGGGCGACGCTCGACGACTGGCGAGTGGTGACGGAGTGGGCGGCGGACGAGGGCTGGAACCCCGGCCTCGGCGACGCCCCCTCGTTCTTCGCCCAGGACCCCGACGGGTTCTTCCTCGGACGCCTCGACGGCGAACCGGTCTCCGCGGTCTCCGTCGTCAACTACGGGGAGACCTACGCCTTTCTCGGCTTCTACCTCGTCCGCCCCGACCAGCGGGGCCGGGGCCTCGGCCTCGCCACCTGGCGGGCGGGCCTCGCCCACGCCGGGGGCCGGACCGTGGGCCTGGACGGCGTCCCCGCCCAGCAGGACAACTACCGCCGCTCCGGCTTCGAGCACAGCCACGGGACGGTGCGCTACGTCGGCCCGCTGCCCGCGGCCGACGTGCCCGACCGACATGTGCGCCCCGTCGAGGCGGCGGGCCTGCGGGCGCTCATGGCGTACGACAACGCGTGTCTGCCCGCGGACCGGCGGCGCTTCCTCGAATCCTGGCTCACCGCCCCGGGGCACCGGTCGCTCGCCCGCATCGTCGACGGCAGGCTGACCGGGTACGGCGTGCTCCGGCCCGGCCGCGACGCCCGACGCGTCGGGCCGCTCTTCGCCGACACCCGGGCCGACGCCGAGGCGCTCCTGGACGCGCTGGCCGCCGAGGCGGACGGCGACCTCGTCGCGATGGACGTGCCCGAGACCAACAGGGACGCGGTGGCGCTCGCCGAGGCACGCGGCATGAAGCCCACGTTCGACACGGCCCGGATGTACACCGGCCCCGTCAGGGCCTACGCGCAGGAACGGGTCTTCGGCGTCACCTCACTTGAACTGGGCTAGCCGCGCGCCGGACGCAGGGGGGATAGCCCTACCTGAGGGAGGGCGGGTAGCGGGATCGTCCGGGAGATCGTCTGCGCACATGCTGGTCCCGGCGTTGATCCCCGATCTCCGTCGATATCTCCCGACGATCCCCAGGAGTTGGCACGTGCGTGCGCAGGCATGGCAGAAGTTCCGTTCTTCCGAGCGACCGCAGGGCGGCCGGCGCGCGGCCGCGTCGGCCGCGGCGGCGGTGGCCGTCGGCGTCGTGGCGCTGAGTGCCCTGGCGCCGCCGCCCGAGGCATCCGCCACCGGCAGGCCGGACCCCGTGCGGCAGGGCCTGAACGCGCTGGTCGGCCCCGACGGGCCGCCGGCCGCCCTCGGCAGCGTCGAGGACCGCCACGGCCGCACCCGTACGTACACCGCCGGGGTCGGCGACATCGCCACCGGCGCGAAGGTGCCCAGGGACGGCCAGGTGCGGATCGGCAGCAACACCAAAGTGTTCACCGCGGTGGTGGTGCTGCAACTGGTCGGCGAAGGGAAGATTGGCCTCGACGCGCCAGTCAACGTCGACACCTACCTGCCGGGCGTCGTCCGGGGGGACGGTATCGACGGCCGGCACATCACCGTCCGCCAGCTCCTGCAGCACACGAGCGGACTCCCCAACTACACCAGCGACCTCGACGACGACGTCCGGCACTACGAACCCCGCGAACTCCTGGACATGGCGCTGCGGCACAAGGCCGACTTCGCCCCCGGGAAGGGCTGGAAGTACAGCAACACGAACTACGTACTGGCGGGACTGATCGTCGAGAAGGTCACCGGCCGCCCCCTCGCCCAGGAGATCGACGAGCGTGTCATCAAGCGCGCCGGGCTGCGCCACACCTACTTCCCCGCCCCCGGTGACGCGACCATCCGGGAGCCCCACCCGCACGGCTACTACCGGGACGCGGCCGGCGCGCCCCTGCTCGACGTCACGGAGATGGACCCCTCCTGGGGCTGGGCGGCAGGCCAGCTGATCTCCACCAACTCCGACCTCAACCGGTTCTACTCCGCGCTCCTGGACGGCCGCCTCCTGCGGCCGGCCCAGCTCGCCCAGATGCGCGCCCACACCGTCCCCGCCGACGTCACCTTCGGCCCCGGCGCCCGCTACGGGCTGGGCCTCGTGAGCAAACCGCTCGTGTGCGACGGCCGCCACGAGGGCCTCTACTGGGGCCACGGCGGCAGCTTCCCCGGCTACGAGACCCGGGGCGGGGCCACCGAGGACGGCCGCGCCGCCAACATCGCCGTGACCGTCCAGCTCGACGACGCGGCGGCCAGGCAGCGTGTCGACGACGTCGTGGAAACGGCCCTCTGCCGCTGAGAGCCGTGCACCACGGCGCCCCGCGGCGGGGCAGGCGCAGGGTGAAAAAGGCGAACAAGGCTTGACCTCAAGTTTAGTTGAGGTCATAACGTTCTCCGCATGAGCATGGAAACAACGGCATGGACGCAGATGTACAGCGTCATGCATGCCCAGCAGGACCGCCGCCCCTTCGCCCGTGCCACGCTTCGCCGCATCGGCGTCTTCGCACGGCCCCACCGCCGACGCATCTGGCAGTTCGTCCTGCTCAGCATCGTCACCGCACTGCTCGCCGTGGCGACGCCGGTCCTCGCCGGATACGTCGTCACCGCCATCGTGTCGGGCGACGACTCCTCCGTCGTCGTCCGCTACGCCCTGCTCATCGCGGGCATCGCCGTGGCCGAGGCCGGCCTGGGGATGCTGAGCCGCTGGCTGTCGGCGAACCTCGGCGAAAGCCTCATCCTCGATCTGCGGACCGCCGTCTTCGACCACGTACAGCGCATGCCCGTCGCCTTCTTCACCCGCACCCGCACCGGCGCGCTGGTCAGCCGGCTCAACAACGACGTCGTCGGCGCGCAGCGCGCGTTCAGCAACACGCTGTCCGGCGTCGTCGGGAACATCGTGACGCTGCTGCTGACCCTCGTCGTCATGATGACGCTCTCCTGGCAGATCACACTGCTCGCGCTGGTGCTGCTGCCGGTCTTCGTCGTGCCCGCACGCCGGATGGGCACCCGCATGGCCCGCCTCCAGCGCGAGGCCGCCCACCACAACGCCGCCATGGGAACGCGGATGACCGAGCGATTCTCGGCGCCCGGCGCCACCCTCATCAAGCTCTTCGGCAGGCCCGGTGCCGAATCCGCGGAGTTCGCCGAGCGCGCCCAGCGGGTGCGGGACATCGGCGTACGCACCGCCATGGCGCAGTCGGCGTTCATCACCGCGCTCACCCTGGTCTCCGCCCTCGCGCTCGCCCTCGTGTACGGCCTCGGCGGGTACTTCGCCCTCGAAGGCTCGCTGAAGGCGGGAGCCGTCGTATCGCTTGCGCTGCTGCTCACCCGGCTGTACGCGCCGCTGACCTCGCTGGCCGGCGCGCGGGTCGAGGTCATGAGCGCGCTCGTCAGTTTCGAGCGGGTCTTCGAGGTGCTCGACCTGAAGCCGCTCATCGAGGAGAAGGAGGAGCCGGTGCCGGTGCCCGATGGGCCCGTCGCCGTCGAGTTCGACAACGTCCGCTTCGGCTACCCGTCCGCCGACAAGGTCTCCCTCGCCTCCCTCGAAGAGGTCGCCACGCTCGACACCCGGGGCGGCGACGAGGTCCTGCACGGCATCTCCTTCCGCGCCGAACCCGGCCAGACCGTCGCGCTCGTCGGGTCCTCCGGAGCGGGCAAGTCGACCATCGCGCAACTGCTGCCCCGGCTGTACGACACCGACGAGGGAGCCGTCCGCATCGGGGGCGTCGACGTACGCGACCTGTCCGCCGAGTCCATGCGGGCCACCCTCGGAATGGTCACCCAGGACGGCCACCTCTTCCACGAGTCCGTCCGCGCCAACCTGCTCCTCGCCCGGCCGGCCGCGAGCGAGGACGACCTGTGGGACGTACTGCGCCGAGCCCGCCTCGAAGACCTCGTACGCTCCCTGCCCGACGGCCTCGACACCGTGGTCGGCGAGCGCGGCTACCGCCTCTCCGGCGGCGAACGGCAGCGGATGACCATCGCGCGGCTGCTCCTCGCCGGGCAGCGGGTCGTCATCCTCGACGAGGCGACGGCCCACCTCGACAACACCTCCGAAGCCGCGGTCCAGGAGGCCCTGGGCGAGGCGCTGGAGGGCCGTACCGCCGTGGTCATCGCCCACCGGCTCTCCACGGTCCGCTCCGCCGACCAGATCCTCGTCGTCGAGGCGGGCCGGATCGTGGAACGCGGCACGCACGAGGAACTCCTCGCCGTGGACGGACGGTACGCGGAGCTGTACCGGACACAGTTCGCCAAGGGGACGGAACCGACGGAGCCGTCGGACGCGCCGGAGGTCGTGGAGGTGGCCTGAAGGCCCGTCGGCCCTGCCGCAGGGCGAGCCGTGTCCATTCGTCCACCAGGAGTTCATCGGTTCCCCACCATCGGCACGCGCGCCCGTGAGAGAAAACCCTCCATGTGCGATGACGAGCTGATACCGCCGCGCGCGGATCTGACGGAGGACCAGTGGCTGCGGGCCGATCCGGCGCTGGCCGAAGGCCCGGTGGGGGAGCGGATCCGTCAGATGCGGGCACCGCGGCGGCGGACCGTGCTCGGCGGCGTGGTCGCGGGAGCGGCGGCCCTGGCGGTCCTGCCGGGCGGGACACCGGCCACCGCCGCGCCCGCCGCCCGCACCGGCAAGTTCCCCCTGCCGACCGCCCCGAACCGGTCAGGGGAGTACGCCGTGCTCCTCACCGGCGACGCCGGTACCGGCGAGGAGGCCCAGCACGCGGTGGCCGCGGCGGCCCGCGAGGTGTGCCGCGCCGAAGGTGTCGCTCTCGCGGTCGGCCTCGGCGACAACATCTACGAGAACGGCCCCGAGTCGGCCGACGACTCGGAGTTCCGCACCAAGTTCGAGGACCCCAACTCCGGTCTGGACATCCCGTGGTTGATGGTCCTCGGCAACCACGACTGCTCCGGACTGATCCCGGGCAGCGGCGGGTCCCCCGCACGCGGCGACCGCGAGGTCGCCTACGCCGCGCATTCCCCCCGCTGGTACATGCCGAGCCGCTACTACAACGTCGCCCTGCCCGCCGCGCCGGGCACCGACGACGACCCGCTGGTGGAGTTCTTCGCCCTCGACACCAATCCTGTCTCGTCGTACGTCGCCCAACCCGACCCGCACTACCGGTGGAACGGCCCCTACATGCGCGAACAGCGCGGCTGGCTGGAGGGCGCGCTCACGGCCTCACGGGCCCGCTGGAAGGTCGTGCTCGGCCATCACCCCTACCTGAACAACGGGCAGCACGGCAGCGCGGGTTCGTACGACGGCTTCGTCATCGGCCACTACACCAGCGGCATCCACCTCAAGGAGCTGTACGAGGAGGTGGTGTGCGGGCGCGCCGACCTGATCCTGTCCGGCCACGACCACACGCTGCAGATCCTGGAGCCCACCCCGAGCACCGGCGGCACCCGGCAGGTCGTCTGCGGCGCCGCCGCCAAGTCCGGCGACGGCAAGGCCCACTTCGACCACCCCTCGGCCTGGCAGAACTTCTCGGAGCACGGCTTCATGGTGCTCAAGGTGTCCGAGCGGGCGATGACGATCGAGGCGTACACCGTCGACATCGCCACGCGCACGGCCCGCCTCGCGCACCGCACGCGCTCGAAGACAGGCTCTTACGCCGCCTCGTAGTGGTGGGCGCGTCCGCCCCGCCACGTCACCCACGTACGGTCGTCGAGCAGCTCCTCCGCGTCCGGCAGCCCGGCACGGCGCAGGAACTCCACGACGTCGCGGTCGCAGTGCGCGAGGCCGAGGATCTGCCCGCGCACCGTCACCCGTCGGCCGCCCGAAGGGGACGGCCGGTGGACGACTATCGGGGCCGGTGCCATGTCTCAAGGGTGCGGCGTGCCGGCCCCGGCCGCACGGCGGACCGGTGTCCGAAGTGGCAGCGGCCCCTACGCCGGTGGATGCTGTTCTCCCGGCCCGTCACCTCCGTATACGTCGGTTTTGAGCCCCATCCTCCGGTTACGAGAGGCGGGACGACGTCGCCGAGGATGTACAGGAGGCCCGCGTGATCACCACGCCCCCCGAGCTGTCCGCCCCCGTTCAGCCGCTCGACACCCCGGAGCGGCGCACCGCGGACCTGTTCGCCCGCTTCGTCGAGCAGGAGGCGGCCGGTGTGCCGCTGCCCGGCCGGGGGACGGCCCGCCGGTTCGCCGCCCTCACCGCCCTGGGACGGCGCGACCTGTCCCTGGCACGGCTCGCCGAGGGGCATCTGGACGCGGTCGCCATCCTCGACGAGTTGGCCGGGTCCTCACCGGGAGCGGGGGAGCGGTGGGGCGTATGGGCGGCGCGTCCGCCGGGTCCCGGCGTGCGCGCGACCCGGACGCGGCAGGGCTGGACGCTCAGCGGCCTCAAGCCGTACTGCTCGGGCGCCCGCGCCTGCACGCACGCCCTGGTGAGCGCGGACGCGGACGACGGCTACCGGCTCTTCGCCGTGTCGCTCGCGGAGCCCGGCGTGGCGCCGGTGCCGGGCACGTGGCCCGCGATCGGCATGGCCGGCAGCGATAGCCTCGACGTGTCCTTCACCGACGTCCCCGCGCGCGCCGTCGGCGAGGCGGACGCCTACCTGGACCGGCCCGGCTTCGAGCACGGCGGGGCCGGCGTAGCCGCCTGCTGGCTCGGCGGCGCCCACGCCGTGGCCGCGCCGCTGTACGAGCGGGCCGCCGCCGGACGGCTGAACGACCACGCGGCGACGCACCTGGGCGCCGTCGACCTGCTGCTGCACACCGCGGACACCCTGGTACGGCAGGCGGGCGAGGACATCGACGCCGACCCCCTGGACGAGCGGGCGCAAGCACGGATACGGGGCCTGCGGGTGCGGGCGTTCGTCGCGCAGGCCTGCACGGAGATCCTCGACCGCGTGGGGCGCGCCACCGGAGCGGGGCCGTTGTGCCACGACGGACCGCACGCCCGCGCGGTGGCGGACCTGACGGTCTACGTACGCCAGCACCACGCCGAGGCGGATCTCGCGGCGCTGGGCCGCCTGGCCACCGTGGAGGCCGCGGGAGCGGACCGATGAGCGCGGCGCGGACCGCAGGCCGTTCCCTCACGAGGCGGGCCGCCGCCGCGGCCATCGACGGCCAGGGGACCGACGAGGCCGAGTGGCAGGAGGCGGCGCTGTCCGAACGCCTTCCGCACCTGGCCGTTCCGGCCGGTCCTGTCGTGGTGGTGGCGGCCCACCCCGACGACGAGGTCCTGGGCTTCGGCGGCACCATCGCGGCGCTGCTCGACGCGCACACCGAGGTGCACACGGTGTGCCTCACCGACGGGGAGGCGTCCCACGGCCCCGCGTCCGCGTCCGCGCGGTCGGAGCTGGCGGCCCGGCGCCGCGCGGAGCTGGCCGCCGCCCTGGCCGAGCTCGGGCCGCTGCCCGACCCTGTCTTCGCCGCCCTGCCCGATACGGCACTCGACGCGTACGAGGACGACGCCACCGATGTGATCGGGGAACTCCTCGGCCGGGTCGGGGCGGCGGTGTGCGTGGCGCCCTGGGAGGGCGATCTGCACAGCGACCACGAGGCCGCGGGACGGGCCGCGGGGCGCGCCTGCCGCCGCAGCTCGCTGCCGCTGTGGTCGTACCCGGTGTGGATGTGGCACTGGGCCCGCCCCCACGACCTGCGCGTCCCGTGGCACCGCTCCGGCGTCCTGCCGCTCAGCGACGAGGTGCTCGAACGGAAGCAGGCGGCCGTGGCGCGTTTCGTCAGCCAGCTGGAGCCGCGCGGGCCCGGCGGCGCCCCGGTGCTGCCCGCGCAGGAGATCGCCCACCACACCCGCGCCTTCGAGACGGTGCTGCGATGAACACGCCCGCCGCCTACTTCGACGACCAGTACGCCCGCGCCGCCGACCCCTGGCACCTGGGCGAGCGCTGGTACGACCGCCGCAAGTACGACCTGACCGTCGCGGCCCTGCCCCGCCCCCGCTACGCGCGGGCGTTCGAACCGGGCTGTTCGGTGGGCGTCCTGACCGAACTCCTCGCCGCCCGGTGCGACCGCCTGCTCTCCACCGACCGCGCCGCCTCGGCCGTCGGGACGACCGCCCGGCGTACCGCGGGCCTCGACCACGTCGACGTGCGCCGGATGACCGTGCCCGAGCAGTGGCCGCAGGAGTCCTTCGACCTCGTGGTCCTTTCGGAACTCCTCTACTACTTCGACGAAGGCACCCGTGCCCGGCTGCTCGACCGGAGCGTGCGGAGCCTGCACGCGGGCGGCCACCTGGTCACGGTCCACTGGAACCATCCCGTCGCCGAACACACCTGTACGGGCCGGGACATCGCCTCCCGCCTCGACACCCTGACGGGCCTGAGCCCGCTGGCCCGCTACGACGACCCCGACTTCACCCTCACCGTCCACGAACACCGCCCGGACACGGCCCCGGCGCTCTCGCCGGCCCGCGCGGAAGGGCTTGCGTGACCCCCCGGGCCCTGGCCGTGGTGGTCCCCGCGCACAACGAGGAGCACCGCATAACGGCCTGCCTGCGCAGCCTGCACAGAGCGGCGGCACGGGCGGCGCCGCTGCCCGTGCTGATCGTGGTGGTGGCGGACGCCTGCACGGACGCCACCGCGGCCCTGGCCGCGGAGGAGGCCGAGGTCGTGGAGATCGACCGGCACAACGTCGGAGCCGCACGGGCGATCGGCACCGATGTCGCCCTTGAACTGCTCGCGGACGCCGGTCCCGACGTGTGGCTGGCGATGACGGACGCCGACACCACCGTGCCCGAGTGCTGGCTCACCGACCAGGTCGCGTGGGCCCGGCGCGGCTACGACGCCGTCCTCGGCACCATCCGGCTGGCCCCGAACCCGTCCGGCTCCCTTGTCGTGGCGCGGCACGACGCCGACTACTTCCGCTCCAGGCCCCGGGCCGGCATGGCCGCGACGTGGGAGCACCCGCACGTCCACGGCGCCAACATGGGCCTGTCCGCTCCGGCCTACCGGCGCGCGGGCGGCTTCGCCGCGCTGCCCACCGGCGAGGACCGCGATCTGGTGCGGCGGCTGGCCGCGAGCGGCCATCGGCTGGCCCGCACCGACCGCCACCCCGTCCACACCGCGGCCCGTCTGCGCGGGCGGGCCCCCGGCGGCCTCGCCGACCTCCTCGCGACCCTGGAACCCGCCCCCGCGACGCGCTGAAACAGGCAGGCTCTCAGTCGAGGGAGCGGTGGGTCAGGACGTGGTCGGCGATCTGGTGGAGCGGCCGGTCGTGGCGGAAGGCGTGGGCGCGCATACGGGCCAGGGCGTCGTCCGGAGGCAGCTGGTACTTCTCGGCGAGGATGCCCGCGGCCAGGTGGACGCTGGGCGGGTAGCCCTGCGGTCCGGGCCGGATGGGGCGGTGGTCGCTGGTGAGCAGGTAGGGGTGCTCGTCCAGGGCGAGCATGGCCAGGATGCGGGAGTAGGCGTACGCCACGGACTTGTCCCGGTCGGAGAGGGAGCCGGGCGTGGTGCGGTAGATGTCCAGGGCACCGATGCGCAGGTGGCCGGTGGTCAGGGGCAGCGCTGTCACGGAGCGCACCTTCAGCCCCGCGGCGGCCTGGGCGAAGGCGGGCCACCGGTGGTGCGCCCGGTGCAGATCCTCCTCCTCGACCAGGGTCCGCTGCACGAAGGCATCGGTGCAGGGCCCCTCTCCCGTGGTGAGCTGGGCGTCCTCCAGGCCTCGGGCACGCTCGTCACTCGCGTAGCCGAGGAGCCGCAGCTCTCCCGCGACGACCAGGGAGACGCCGAGGCAGTCGGCCTCCACATCCGCCGCGCAGGCCCGGGAGGCCGTGGCGAGGGTGATGCCGCCGCCTGCGTCGCCGATCCTGCGCCAAGTGGCGGCGTGGTCGTCCTCATGCATCGGGTGTCCCAACGGGGAGTTGTGGAAGGCCGGGTGGGGGAGGGGGTCAGGGGCGGCCAATGGCAGCGGTGTCGACCTCGCCGTCGACGAGTTGGCGGCAGAGCTGGGTCAGCCCGAGCTGGTGGGAACGGGCGTAGCGGCGCAGGGCGTCGAACGCGGCGTCCACGTTGGTGTTCCAGCGCTCGGCGAGGATGCCCTTGGCCTGCTCGATGACGACGCGGCTGGTCAGGGCCGCGTGCATCTGGGCGCGTTGCTGGTTGGCGTGGGTGATCGTGCGGTGCTGCAGGATGGCGATGGTCGCCACGTCCGCCAGCGCCTGCGCCACCCGTACGTCGGCGGCGGACAGGTCCTGCCTGCGGACGTCGAAGAGGTTCAGCGCGCCGAGGACCTCTTCGCGCAGCCGCATCGGCAGCGCGTGGGTCACGGTGAACCCGGCCTGGCGGGCCTTGGCCGCGAACACGGCGAACGGCGCGGTCTGCACGGGCGACGTGAGGTCAATGTTCAGTCGCACGGCGCCGGTGCGGTGACAGTCGACGCACGGGCCCTGCTCGTGCTGGATGGCGAAGAGCTCAAGGAGCCGGGTGTGCTCGTCCGAGGCGGCGATCAACTGGAGCGTGCCGCCGGGATCTTCGAGCATGACACCGACCGCCGACACGTCGAGCAGCTCGGTGCAGCGATCGCACAGCGTGTGCAGGAAGTCGATCAGGTCGAAGTCGTCGACGAGCGTGTCGACCGCGTCGATGACGGCCGCCAGCAGGCGTTCTTCTCGAGTCATGGCCATTCAGTCCCTCCGCCGGCCATAGGCGCCCGGCTCGTCTCCATCATCTTGGCGAAAGTGCACCCGTCGGGCCACCACGTCATCGGCGACCTCGACCACCGGCCGGCCGTGGCGGAAGGCATGGGCACGCAGCCGGACCAGTGCTTCCGCGAGTGACACATCCGCCTGCACACTGATCATCCCGGCCGCCTGGTGCACGGCGGCGCGGTAGAAGTGCGAGCCGTCCTCTCCGGCGGCGAAGGCCTCCCACTGGCCGCCGTCCTGGACCAGCGCGGCGGTCAGGGCGTGCGTGACGAGCCACGCGTCGGCGGGCGGCGGCTCCGCCGGGGGGCCGGGTCTGGCACGCTGCAACGTCATGGTGCCGAGGCAGGCGCTGCCCGCCCGCAACGGCAGGCAGAAGATCGCGCCGATCCCGAGCGCCAGGGCTTCGGGCAGCAGGGCGGGCCACCGGCTCTCCCGCTCCCGCGCCAGGTCCGGAGCCGCGACGGCCGCACCCGACGCGGCGACCTCGGGGCCCGGCCCCTGCCCCAGCGTGTACTGCAGGTCCTCCAGGTGCGTGCTGGTCCCCGCGGTGGCCCACAGCAACTCGTTGAAGTCGCTGCCGACCGTCACGGACACGGCCACGCCGTCGAAGCCCAGCGCATCGGCGCACCGCGCCGCATCCGCTCCGACCAGGCCCCCGCTACCGGGCTCCGGGCGCAGGCTCCCCAGTACGGCGGCAAGGTCGCCCTTCGTGGCCACGGCCACTCACCTCCTGCCTGGCCGAACCCCTACGGGAAACGGCTTCCCCAAGTCTATGGCGCCAAGACTCATCGGCAGTACTGACCTCGCGGGAGGTCCGCGGGGCGTAGGGTGGAAATGCAGGCTGCCCGCATCCATCAGATGGTTTTGCCCCGTAACGGCAACCCTGACATTTCCTTCCGATCCTGGGCAGCATCGGCAGTGAGTGCCAAAGATCGGAAAGCGCGGCCATGCGCACACACCCCGGCGCGTTCTTCTCGTCCGTGCCCTACGTCTGTATCCCGTGACCGGCCCCCGGGCGCCCGCCGTCGAGCTCGCCGCCCTGCATCTGGACCGCTCCGACCCCGCAAAGAGCCTCACCCGAGCGTGCCGTTCCTCGCTGAGCGTGTCCTGCTCGGTGGGTCTCACGCTCGCGGCGGACGCCGCGCTGGCCCAGCGCGTCTCCCTCGCCGCCGAGGGCCCGCTGGCGGCACGAGGCGAAGCCCTGCAGATCAATCTGGGCGAGGGCCCCTGCGTGGAGGCCCTCCGCCGCTACCGCCCGGTCCTCGCCGCGGACCTCGACGACGAGAAGGTCGTCGCCGACTGGCCCATGTACGCGACGGAGGCCCGCGCCCACGGCATCCGGGCCGTCTTCGCGCTTCCCGTCGTCGGCCCCCGGCCCAGCACCCCGCAGCCCGGCCTCGTCCTCTCGCTCTACCGCGACCGCACCGGCACACTCCCCGAACAGGACCTGGACACCGCCCGCACGCACGCGGACGCCGCCGAACTGCTGCTCCTGTCCGTTCCCGCCCCCGAGGGGGACGAGGTCGCGGAGGCCTGGCTCCTGCCGACCGACGCCCTCGTCCACCAGGCCACCGGCATGATCAGTTACCGCCACGACCTCACCGCCGCCCAGGCACTGGCCCTCCTGCGCGCCCACGCCCACACGCGTCATACTGACCTCTCCGACGTGGCCCACGCCATCGTCCACGAAGGCCTGCACCTGCCGGATCCGGCGGACCCGCCGGAGCCTCCGGAACCCCCGGGATCCCCGGAGGGCTGATGGGTGTCGTAACGACCCCTACGGACCCCGGCGCGAGCCGCTGTCGCTCAAACATCCCGGGGAGAAATGTCCGGGGAATGCGGTGATGTTTCCGGGGTAAGCGGGTGGTTGAATGACGACGCTTCGGCAGTGAGGCGAACTGTATGAACCTGGCTGAACAGAGCGAGAAGCAGCGGCTTCTCGCGGGCCGCCCGATCGAAACGTCCGCGGCTTTCGACGGCAGCGAAGAGATCGCTGTCGCCCGCGGACTGGCCCGTGACTTCCTGGCATCGTTGCGGACTCTGCACGGCGTGCCGGTGTCGGCACGGGTGGTTGGCATGATCCAGCTCGTGGTGAGCGAGCTGGTGACCAACGCCCGCAAATACGCTCCGGGACCGTGCCTGCTGACCCTGGGGGTCGGCGAGGGGGCGGTCGAGGTGACGGTGTGGGACAGCAGCGCGGCGATGCCGGTGGTGCAGCCCCCGGACGCCGGGCGTATCGGCCAGCACGGTCTGGAGATCGTGATGGCGGTGTGCCGCAGCTTCGAGGTGCACCGCGAGCCCGTCGGCAAACGCATCAAGGCCGCCGTCGTCCTGGCCGACGAACCCACCGAGGAGAGCACGGGCAACCGGGCGTGGTGACGGACTTCGGCTACCAGCTGTTCCCTTGTGCATCCCTCCGGGCTAACGGCCCGCCTCGGGGGCGCGACGTACCCGCAGGGCGGCGACGATGCCCAGTGCCGCGCCCACCGCGAGGACGGCCAGGCCCCTCAGCCAGACGTCGCGTTCGATCTGGGTCGCCAGGAGCACACAGGACGCGGCGCCCAGGAGCGGCACGACGGCCGGCGCCGCGAAGTGGTCCCCGGGCGGCGCGCCACGGCGCAGCACGAGAGCCGCGGTGTTGACGAGGAAGAAGACCACGAGGAGGAGCAGGACCAGGGTGGAGGCGAGCGTGGCCACGTCGCCGGTGAGCGCGAGGAGCAGCGAGAGCGCCGTCGTGACGGCGATCGAGGCCCACGGCGTGCGCCGCCCCGGCAGCACCTTCGTCAGGAACCGCGGCAGCAGGCCGTCCCGCGCCATGCCGTAGGCCAGCCGCGACGACATGATGCCCGTGAGCAGCGCGCCGTTGGCGACGGCCACCAGGGCGACGGCGCTGAAGAGCTCCGCGGGGACGCCGCCGGCCTTGTGCACGACTTCGAGCAGCGGCCCGCTGGACTCCGTCAGCGTCCTGGTCGGCACGGCTGCCGCGGCGGCGGCGCCGACCAGGGCGTACACCGCGCCGGCCGTGACCAGGGCGCCGAAGAGCGCCCTGGGGTACGAGCGCCGGGGATCGCGGGTCTCCTCGGCGACGTTGACGGACGTCTCGAACCCGACGAACGAGTAGTACGCGAGCACGGCGCCGCTCAGCACGGCCGCGGCAGGCCCCTTGCTCGCGGTGCCCAGCTGGGTCAGCCTTCCCAGATCTCCGTCGCCGCGTACGACGATCCAGACCCCGAGCCCGACCACGAGCAGCAGCCCGCTCACCTCGACGACCGTGGCGACGGCGTTGGCGCGCGTCGACTCGCGGATGCCCCGCGCGTTGAGCAGTGCGAGGACGGCCAGGAAGACGACGGTGACGAGCGCCACGGGGAGCGTGACGAACTCGGAGAGGTAGTCACCGCCGAACCCGCGGGCCAGCGCGGCGACCGATACGATGCCGGCGGCGAGCATGCAGAAACCCGCGAGGAACCCGGCGAAGGGGCCGAACGCCAACGTCGCGTAGTGCGAGGCGCCGCCCGCGCGCGGGTACTTGGTGACCAGCTCCGCGTACGACGTCGCGGTCAGCAGGGCCAGGCACAACGCCACGACGAGCGGCACCCACACCGCGCCTCCCGCGTCGGCGGCGACCTGGCCCACCAGGACGTACACGCCGGCGCCGAGGACGTCTCCGAGGATGAAGAAGTAGAGCAGAGGAGTGGTCAGGGCCTTCTTGAGCGGCGCGGGAGCTTGTGGTGTCTCGAGTGTCGTATGAGGAGCCTTCACGCAGAGCCGTATACCCGGAACGGCTTTTCACAGGCGGCGCATCCCCTGGACGGCTGCGACAGTGAATCGGGTGAGACCCGGCGGCCCGGGTACGTGTGGCTGATGCAGCACCCGCGGCGGAGGGATCAGGTGGGGTCCCGCGAAAGAGGTGACCGGTGAAGGCTTCCGAGGACCGCATCGCCTGCCCGTGGGGCTCGCGCACGCCCTACGGCCGGCACGCCCCGTGGCCTGTCAGAGCGGACACGCATCTCGCCGAAGGCGTCGAGGAGGCGTCCGTCCAGCGCTGGGTCCGCAGCGCCTCCGTCCTGCATTCCGACGGGGACGCCATGGACATCGCCGTGCGGGACGGCGCCATCGTCGGCGTGCGGGGCCGGGCGGGCGACCGCGTCAACCGGGGCCGCCTCGGACCCAAGGACCTGTTCGGCTGGCAGGCGAACGCCTCACCGGACCGCCTCACCCGGCCGCTCGTGCGGGAGGGCACCGAGCTGGTCGAGACGGACTGGCCGACCGCGATGGACCGGATCGTCGCGCGCTCCAAGGACCTCCTGGAGCGACGCGGTCCCGGCGCCATCGGCTTCTACACCAGCGGGCAGCTCTTCCTGGAGGAGTACTACACGCTCGCGGTGCTGGCCCGCGCCGGCATCGGCACCAACCACCTCGACGGCAACACCCGGCTGTGCACGGCGACGGCGGGGGAGGCGCTGAAGGAGTCGTTCGGCAGCGACGGGCAGCCGGGCACCTACGACGACATCGACCACGCCGACGTCATCGCGCTGTTCGGCCACAACATCGCCGAGACCCAGCCGGTCCAGTGGATGCGCGTCCTGGACAGGCTGGAGGGATCCAATCCGCCCCGGCTGCTCTGCGTGGACCCGCGCCCCACCCCGGTGGCACGCCGCGCCACCGTCCATCTGGCCCCGCACCCCGGCACCAATCTGGCGCTGCTCAACGCGCTCCTCCACGAGGTCATCCGGCTCGACCGGATCGACCGCCGGTTCATCGAGACGCACACCGTGGGCTTCGACGAGCTCGCCGAGGGCGTCGCCCGGTGCACACCGCGGTGGGCCGAGGGAATCTGCGGCGTACCGGCCGACCGGATCACGGCGGCCGGCGAGCTCCTCGGCGGCGCGGACCGGCTCCTCTCGACGGTCCTCCAGGGCGTCTACCAGTCCCACCAGGCGACCGCCGCGGCCGTACAGGTCAACAACCTCCATCTGGTGCGCGGCATGCTGGGCAGGCCAGGCGCCGGAGTCCTGCAGATGAACGGCCAGCCGACCGCGCAGAACACTCGCGAGTGCGGCGCCGACGGCGACCTTCCGGGCTTTCGCAACTGGCAGAACGACGCGCACGTGGCCGACCTGGCGAAGGTGTGGAACGTGGAGCCGGACACCATCGCGCACTACGCGCCGCCGACCCACGCCATGCAGATCTTCCGCTACGCCGAGCAGGGCTCACTGGGCATGCTCTGGATCAGCGGCACCAACCCCGCCGTCTCACTGCCCGAACTCTCCCGCGTCCGCACGGTCCTGGCGCGGGAGCAGCTCTTCGTGGTGGCGCAGGACCTGTTCCTGACGGAGACCGCGCGGCTCGCGGACGTGGTGCTGCCCGCGGCGACGTGGGGCGAGAAGACCGGAACGTTCACCAACGCCGACCGTACGGTGCACCTCTCCGAGAAGGCGGTGGAGCCTCCGGGGCAGGCCCGCCCCGACCTAGACATCTTCCTTTCCTACGCGAAGGCCATGGACTTTTGCGACAAGGACGGCGGGCCCCTGGTCAGCTGGGAAGGACCGGAAGCGGCGTTCGAGGCGTGGAAACGGTGCAGCGCGGGCCGCCCGTGCGACTACACCGGTCTCAGTTACGACAAGCTGCGCGGCGCCAGTGGCATCCAGTGGCCCTGCAACGAGAAGGCCCCCGAGGGCACCGAACGGCTGTACTCCGACGGGATCACCTGGGCGGCCCCCGACATGTGCGAGTCGTACGGGAAGGACCTGGCGACCGGCGCCGCGTACGCCGAAACGGACTACCGCGCGACCAACCCCGACGGCAAGGCGATGATCCGTGCGGCCGAGTACCTCCCGCCGCACGAGGAACCGGGCCCGGAGTACCCCTTCCGGCTGACCACGGGCCGGACGATCTACCACTTCCACACCCGCACGAAGACGGGACGCGTCCCCCAGTTGAACGAGGCCGCGCCCGATGTGTGGGTCGAGGCCGCCGCCGAGGACGCCGCCGCGCTCGGGCTCGGCGAGGGCGATCTGGTGGACGTCTCGACGCCGCGCGGCACGGTGCGCGGCCGGCTGCGGATCACCGGCATCCGCGCCGGGCTGCTCTTCATCCCCTTCCACTACGGCTACTGGGACACCCCGAACGGGTGCGCCCCCGACGAGGGAGCACCGGGGCGGGCGGCCAACGAGACGACGGTCACCGACTGGGACCCGGTCTCCAAGCAGCCCCTGTTCAAGACGGCCGCCGCCGCGCTGCGCCTCGTCGAACGCGGCGGGGGCCGTCCAGCGCCCGCCCCGACCACCGGCGCGTCCGCCCCCGCGGGCCCCGGCGCGGACGCCGTACCCGCCACGGAGGGCGGCCCGCGAGCACACGCCACGTCGGATCCGGGACCCGCCGACCCTGCCGGAGGCACCGCATGAGCGGCATCGTGACGACCATGTGGGCGCTGCGCAGGGGAGAGCGGACCCTGGCCGAAGAACTGCGCCTGGTCGCGGAGCGCCACCGCGACGAGCAGGAGATCTTCCACGTGGCCCGGGACCTGGCCCGCTGGTCGGGGGAGAACGAGGAGAGGCTCGCCGCCGAGATCGAGCGACAGGACGGTGACAGCGGACCGGAGGCCGGATCCGGCGAGACCGGTTGCCTGATGGCGCTGACCGGGGCCTGCGGGCCCGCCGACGGGGACGAGGGCGCGCTTCTCCTGCACGACCTTCGCCATCTGCACCTGCGGGCGTCCGAGAACTCGCTCCTCTGGGAGACGCTCGCGCAGGCCGCGCAGGCCGCTCGCGACAGCCACCTGCTCGACGTGGCGTCCGCGGGCCACCCCCGGAGCCTGCGGCAGATGCGCTGGACCAACACGATGATCAAGATCCTGGCACCGCAGATCCTCACCGTCCCCGCCGACCGGGCCGATTGACCGCGCGAGGCAGGGGTACCGGTGTGAAACTGGGCGCAATGCCCGCAAAGAAGACCACCGCGCACACTCACACAAGCAGTGCGGTGGCGATGAGAAAGCGAGGTCACCATGCCGGCTGGATCCAGCAACAAGCGCGAGCGCCAGTACGAACACATCAAGGACAGCGCCGAGGACCGCGGAGCCTCCCAGGGCCGCGCCAAGGAGATCGCGGCCCGCACGGTCAACAAGGAGCGGGCCCGCTCCGGCGAGTCGAAGACCGCGAGCAAGACGTCGACCAAGGACCCCAAGTCGGCCTCGCAGCGCGGCGGGGAGCGTTCGCACAGCGGCTCCCAGGGCCCCACGAAGGACCAGCTCTACGAAGAGGCCAAGAAGAAGAACGTCGAGGGCCGCTCCTCGATGAACAAGCAGCAGCTGAAGAAGGCGCTGGGGCGCTGAACGGCGAGAGCCGCCGCCCGCGGCGGACCTCCGCCGCGGGCCGCCGCCACCGCTGGCCGTGGCCCCCTCGGGCACATGGCGGCGCGGATCCCGGCCCGAGATTTCCGTTCAAGAACGGGACAGAACGTTACCTCTGCGTACGTACGGGTACTCATGCCACATCCGAGACCATGTTCCCCCGAGCAGCGTGGGGATACGTACGAACACAGGGAGAGATGCCATGACCAAGGCGCGGGACATCATGACGGGCGGGGCCGAGTGCGTGGGCGCCCAGGAGACGGTGCTTGACGCGGCCCGCAAGATGAAGGACCTCGGCGTCGGTGCCCTGCCGATCTGCGGCACGGACAACAAGCTCAAGGGCGTCATCACCGACCGGGACATCGTGGTGAAGGTCCTCGGCGCGGGCAAGGACCCCGCCGGCTGTCCGGCCGGCGACCTGGCCCAGGGCGAGGCCGTGACCATCGGCGCGGACGACGACGTGAGCGAGGTCCTGCGCACGATGAGCACGCACAAGGTGCGCCGCCTGCCGGTGATCGACGGACACGACCTGGTCGGCATGGTCGCCCAGGCGGACGTCGCCCGCTCGCTCGACGACCCGCAGGTCGGCGACCTGCTCCAGGCCCTCTCCACGGACTGACGTGCACTGCCCGGGTGCCCCGGGCCCCGACCGGTCGCGGGTGTGAACACGCGGGAATGACCGGCCTGGGCCGGGGCACCCGAGCCGTTGTGCGACGCGTGTGCGTGCCGGTGACGAGGGATTCACGGTCCGTTGCCGGCGCAATGGCGTGTCCACGGTTCTGCAGGCAAGTCCGAGAGTGAAGGTGCAGCCATGCCGGAAGGAAACGCCACAGACCGCGCGCCGAACGAGCGTCCGGCGATGCCGCAGGAGGAGGCGGAGATCTCTCCGCCCTACCGCTTCCACCGCCAGGAACGTCCCGGCCTCGAAGCGGACATGGAGGTACGCCCGAGGTACCTCGCGCCGAACTACCGCGGCTCCGGAAAGCTCGTCGGCAAGGTGGGGCTGATCACCGGAGGTGACTCCGGCATCGGCCGCTCGGTGGCCGTCCTCTACGCCCGCGAGGGCGCCGACGTAGCCATCGTCTACCTGCCCGAGGAAGAGCGGGACGCGGTCGAGACGCGGGAGGCGGTGGAGAAGGAGGGACGCAGGTGCCTGCTGCTGCCGGGCGACCTGTGTGATCCGTCCTTCTGCGCCGAAGTCGTCGAGCGGACGGTGGCGGAACTCGGCGGCCTCAACGTCCTGGTGAGCAACGCCGCGTACCTCAACAGCCAGAACGACCTGTCGGAGCTGACCGCCGACGATTTCGACCGGGTCTTCAAGACGAACGTCTACGCCTACTTCCACCTGGTGATGGCGTCTCTGCCGCATCTGTCCCACGGCGACGCCGTGATCGCCACCGCCTCCGAAGAGGCGCTCAAGGGAAGCGACATGATGATGGACTACGCGGCCTCGAAGGCCGCGGTGGTGGCGTTCACCAAGTCCATCGCCTCCCATCTGGCGCAGCGCGGAGTCCGCGCCAACATCGTCTCGCCAGGACCCACTTGGACCGTGCTCAATCTGGCGGGCCAGCGCTTCCCCGACGACTACCTGCGGGACCTGGGCAGTTCGGCCCCCATGGGGCGCGTCGCCCAGCCCGAGGAGGTCGCTCCCGCCTACGTCTACCTGGCGTCGGACGCGGACTCCAGCTTCACCGTCGGCGAGATGATCGCCGTCACCGGCGGGCTGACCGACACGCGCTGATCGCGGGGCGGCGCGCGGTGCGCGGGCCGGGTCAGGCGCCCGGCTCGTCGAGGTAGTGCTCGTCGATGTGCGCCCGATAGGTGGGGTCGGTGACGCGGAGGTCCCTGTCGAAGCGCGGTGCGGCCTTGATGTGGTCCTTCGTGCGGGGCACGTGGACGGTGCGGTTCGCCTCGTCGACGTGCGCGATGACCCAGACGGGCAGCAGCACCTTCTTGCTCAGCAGCGGTCCGCCGGTGTCGATGACGAGGTGGTCGGGTGCCACTTCCTCCGTGGTGGCGTCGACCTCACCGGACGAGCCGTCGCTCGCCTCCACCGCGTAACCGAGAAGACCGGCGGCGGAGATGGGGCCGTTCGGGATTCCGGAGTCCTGGACGCTGTCGTTCATTCGCTCAAGTCCTCTCCGCCGCGGGCGGCATCCGTGCTGTGCGCGCCGACCGGGGCTCCGCGTCGGCGGTGTGGGAACCGCATGTCCGCGTCGGCGTCGACAAAACATCGGCCCGTGGGCGTCAAGGGGGCGCCGGGCGGACCGAGTTGGCCTCGGGCCGCCGATTCGGCGGACGGCCGGGCCGCTGGACGACGTTGCGGGACCTTCACATCTTCCGGTCCGTGAAGGCCTTCGGGCGGGGCAGGCGAGAAGGGATGCCGCGGGGAGGTCGCCGCAGATGCTAGTTGTCGCTCTCTTGTTGTTGCCGGTCATGGGTCTTCTGCTGATCGGTATGGACCGGGTCGAGGACCGGTTGAACGGAAACGCTTCACCACCGGCCGGCCGTCACCGACGTCACCTCCGGCTCGTCCACGGATCGAAGGGCCGGCACGGGGAACGTCACGCGAACCGCCACGAGAGTCGCCGCGAGAGTCGCCGCGAGAGTCGCCGCGACCGAGCGGCCTGAAGCAGCCGGGGCGGACCGCGCCCGGAGGCGGGAGACGGACGCACCGCCGGACGTACCATGCAGCCGCATGAAGATCTTGAGCGTAAATGCCGGTGCGGCCAGGTCGGTTGATTACACCGATGCCCCCTCCGGAACCACCGGGATCGACAAGCGGCCGGTCGAAGGGCCGGTCCGGGTCGTCCGTCCCGGGGCGGCGGGCGTCGGAGCGAGCGGGCTGGTCGGCGACACGGTCTGCGACCTGCGCTTCCACGGCGGTGACGACCGGGCTGTCTACGCTTTCGCGCGGGAGGACCTGGACGGCTGGGAGCGGGACCTCGGCCGTCCGCTCGCCAACGGTTCGTTCGGGGAGAATCTCACCACGACCGGCATCGAGCTGCGTGACGCCCTGGTCGGTGAGCGGTGGCGGCTCGGCCCTGAGGTCGTCCTCGAAGTGACCGGAGGCCGCCTGCCGTGCCGCACCTTCGGTGCCTGGCTCGGGGAGCCGCGCTGGGTGCGGCGTTTCACCGAAGCCGCGTCCCCGGGGGCCATGCTGCGGGTCATCGAGCCCGGCGAGTTCCGCAGTGGCGACGCGATCGAGGTGGTGCACCGTCCCCGTCACGACGTCACCGTCTCCCGGTTGTTCCGCGCCCTGACGACGGAGCGCGCGGCGCTTCCCGGTGTGTTGGTGGCCGCCGAGTGGATGGAACGGGAGCAGTTGGAGATCGCCCGCGGATACACGGACAAGTACGGAACCTGAAGAGTCGGCAGACCGGCAGACCGGCAGACCGGTACTCCGCGTGTTTCTTCCGGCCCTTCTCGGACTCATTTCCGGCCATGCGTGGTCGACACACCGAGGTGGCACCTGGCGGAATATCGGAATTCTCCGTCCTGGACGCAGGTAATTGATAACCGTCTTCATTGCAGCCTTTGAAATCGCGTGAATGATGCGCTTCACTTTCCTTGCCCAGGCCACGCAGAGCGATGGGGAATTCGATGAATCATCGGCGCCAGCATGCCGACGGTGCAGTGGTGACGCACGACCACGATCATGACCACGAACACAGCCATGGGCACGATCACGGACACGGACATGGTCATGGTCACGCGGGGCACAGCCACGCGGTGGCCGAGGATGCCGACCGCCGTTGGTTAGCCCTCTCGCTCGCGCTGATCGTCGGCTATATGGCGGTGGAAGTCGTCGTCGCGTTCGTCGCCGAGTCGATGGCCCTCCTCGCGGACGCGGCGCACATGCTCTCGGACGCGGGAGCGATCGCACTCGCCCTGTGGGCCATGAAGCTGGCGAGCAGGCCGGTGCGCGGGCGCTTCACCTACGGCTTCAAGCGCGCGGAGATCCTCTCGGCCCAGGCCAACGGGCTCACCCTGCTACTGCTCTCGGCCTGGCTGACGTACGAGAACATCGAGAGGCTCCTCGACCCGCCGAAGGTCGGCGGGACCCTGGTACTGGTGACCGCGCTGGCGGGTGTGGTGGTGAACATCGCCGCCGCGTGGTGCATGTCGAAGGCCAACCGCTCCTCGCTCAACGTCGAGGGCGCCTTCCAGCACATCCTCACCGACCTCTACGGCTTCATCGCGACGGCCGTCTCCGGCGCCGTCGTGATGACGACCGGCTTCGCCAGGGCCGACACCATCGCCTCGATGGTCGTGGTCGTGCTCATGGTCAGGTCGGGCACCTCGCTCGTCCGGGCCTCGGGCAGGATCTTCCTGGAGGCCGCCCCCGCCGACCTGGACCCGGACGACGTGGGCAGCGGCATGGTCGGCCACGACGGCGTGGTCGAGGTCCACGACCTGCACATCTGGGAGATCACCTCCGGTCAGCCGGTGCTCTCCGCCCACGTACTGGTGGAGCCCGGTGGCGACTGTCACGCGGTGCGCAAGGGCATCCAGGCCCGGCTGCGCGAGGACCACGGCATCAAGCACGCGACGCTGGAGGTCGACCACGCTCCCGAGAGGCCGACCGGCGCCGGAGCCACCGAAGACGGACAGCACTGCGAGGACCCGCACGGCACGGTCCTGCGCAAGGAGACCGGGGTCCGCTGAAAGACAGGCGCTGACCCCTCATGGACCGGCCCGCCCCGGCATCCCCCGACGGGGCGGTCCGCCTGTTGGCCCCCCGGGCCGTGTCCGCACGGTTCAGGGGGCCACAGGCTTCTCGTCGAGCGGCGCCCCGGCCTGGGGACGTGCGGGCCGCCCCGACCCCCAGCGCCGCGTCAAGGGCCGCTCCACCAGGGCGTTCACCGCCCACGCCGCCAGCAGGGAGAGGCCGAAGATCAGAACGGCAGAGCCGGCCCGGACCCCGTCGGAGGCTGTGTGCTCCTCGTCGATCAGCCGGTAGACGTACGTCAGCACGAGCATGTGGACCATGTAGAAGGCGAACGAGACGTCCCCGAGCCACGTCATCGGCCGCTGCCGCACCGGCGAGCGCGAACCGCGGATGTCGGCCCCCGCGCCCGCGAGCACGAGCAGGGCCATCGGGACGACGAGGACCGCGGATATCGCGTACAGGAACGGCACCTGGAGCGCGAGGGGGTAGCCGATCGCGAGCGCGGGCAGCGCGTGCCGGAAGCGCACCGTCACCCGGGTGCCCTCCAGGACCGCGCGGGCCAGAAGGATGCCGAGCACGAACTCCAGGAGGCGGGTGAGGGGGAAGGTGTAGATGAACCAGTACTGGTGCAGCGTCACCGGGAACGCGAAGAACTCCGGCTCGGAGGAGAACGCGGCCGTGGCGACCAGCGGCATGGCGATCACGGCGAGGGCCGCGGCGGCGGCGCAGGCCCAGAGCCTGCGGGCGGGTATGCGGCGGATGACGTGGATGAGCAGCGGGAAGGCCAGGTAGAAGAAGGCCTCGCAGGAGAGCGACCAGGAGACGCCGTTGACGCTGTCGTAGACGTCGAACGCGGGGGACCAGGACTGCACGAGGAGCAGATTGGGCACGGCCTGACGGGCGGCGACCTGGCCGCCGGTCCAGTTGATCAGCACGAGCGCGGCGAACCAGGTCACGGCGTGCACCGGGTAGATCTTCGCCGCGCGCCTGCGCCAGAAGGACACCGCCCCGTCGCCGGGCCGCGCCGACCAGGCCAGGACGAATCCGCTGAGCAGGAAGAAGAATCCGACCCCGGAACGCGCGGTGATCAGCGCGACCATGGCCGGGGTGTTGCCCTCCCACACCCCGTCGAACCAGATCGCCAGATAGGCGTGCGAGGCGAACACGGCGAACGCGGCGACGAAGCGAAGGCCGGTGAGCGAGGGCAGTCTCGCGGCGGAGGGAAGGGGCGGCACGGCCGTTGCCACGGCGTCTCCTGACATGTTCGAAGCGTCAAAAACGCGCCGAACGTATCAACGGACATGGCCGGATGTATGCCACCCCGGGATGGCATCGTGGCGTCCAACTCCGGTTGCACGAAGGGTTCTCGGAGGGCCTCGGAGGGCCTCGGAGGGTTCTCGAAAGTTCTCGGAGGTACGGGCCGGGGGCCTCAGACGCCCGCGAGGCGCAGCAGCGCCGCCTCCTCGACGGGGGTCAGGCCCGCCACCGGCGGTGTGCCCGCGCCGCGTCCGAGACGGTCGCGCAGGACCGCCTGCGCCGTCTCGGCGACCGGCCTGACGCGTAGCCCCGCGTCGAAGGACGACGTGACGTCACGGGTGAGCGCGCCGTGCAGTTCGCGAGGCGGCCACATGGGCATCGAGGGACGTCCGGTCCACGCCCGCACCCCGGCGTCCCGCAGCACGTCCTCGGGCACCGGCACCAGTTCCAGGCTGCTGTGCCCCACGGCGTCGGCGACCTCGTGGAGCAGGCGGTCCAGGGCCACCGGCGGCCCTGCCGCGTCGTACACCCCGGCCGCCCGCGCCGCCGCCCGGTCGACGATCCAGGCGGCGAGGTCCCGCACGTCGACGCATTGCGCGGGCAGGGCGAGGCCGTCGGCGCCGGTCGCCGGGGGCACGGCGGTGGCACGACCGCGGGCCATCCGCAGCGGCCAGTAGCCGAACGGCCCGACGTCGTCCCCGGGGCCCACGACCAGGCCGGGGCGTACCACGAAGGCCGCGTCGTCGGTGGCCTCGCGGACGGCCTGCTCGCAGGCGAGCTTCACCCCTCCGTACGTGGCCTGGGTGGGCTCCGGGTCGCGGGCCGGGTCGTACGTCCCGGCGTGGGCCAGGACGGGGCGCAGCCGTGCGGTGCGGGCCGTCTGGCCGCGGGTGTAGGTGTCGGCGTACACGCTGATCGAGGAGATGAACGTCCAGTGGCCGGCGCTCACGTCGCGCAGGGCCCGCTGGACCCAGGGCAGCGAGAGTGTCGCGGTCTCGACGACCGCGTCGAAGCGGGTGCCGCGCAGCGGGGCGAGGCCGTCCGGGGTGTTCCGGTCGGCGCGCAGGAGCCGCGCTCCTTCGGGGGGCGCCGCGCCGCCGGTGCCGCGGGCGACGCAGGTGACGTCGTGGCCGCGGGCGACGGCCTCCGCCGCCACGGCGCCGGAGACGAAGCCGGTGCCGCCGAGGACCAGCAGCCGCAGCGGACCTGCGGGGGAATGCGGGGACATCACGGCTCCTGGCGGGCGGTCGAACGTCGGGTGGGTCGTACGTCGGGTGGGTCGTACGTCGGGTGGGTCGTACGTCGGGTGGGTCGTACGTCGGGTGGTCGTGCGGCGCGCGGGGAAAGGTCGGGAACCGCGGGGAAAGGTCCGGGGCGACTCCGGGCAGGGAGCCGCCCCGGATGATCAGGCCGGTTCCGGCGCCGCGTTGTCCTCCTCCTTGGCGGGCTCGGGAGCGCCGGTGAGCAGGTCCTTCTTGCGTACGAGGGTGAGCGCGACGGCGGCCGTGCCGACGCAGACCACCGCGGCCCACAGCATCACGAACGAGGCGCCGTCGGCGATGGCGGACTCCAGGGCACGCCGCACCTGGCCCGCCAGGTCGTCGGGCACGTCCTGCACGGCCCGGGAGATGTCGCCCTGGGCGGCGGCGGAGACCACGTCGTCGTGGTCGGCCGTACCCGTGCGCAGGTCACCGCCCACCTGGTCCTCGATCCGGCTGCGGAAGAGCACGCCGAAGATCGCGGCGCCGATGCCGGCGCCGAACATGAACAGGCTGTTGATCGCGCCGGACGCCATGCCCGCGCGCTCCTTGGGCACCACGTTGACCGCGAGCGACATGGACGGGCTGCCCGCGAGGCCGCCGCCCACGCCCCACAGCAGGAGGCCGGGCAGCGCCGCCCAGATGGTGTGGCCCTGGTCGAAGGCCCAGGACATGGTGAGTCCGCCGAGGGCCAGGATGCCGAAACCGGCGCCGATGATGTGCGAGGGGGAGTACTTGGCCTGCAGCTTGCCCGCGACCAGGCCCATGCCCAGCTGCGGCGCGAAGATGGCCATCATCATCAGGCCGGTCTCCAGCGGATTGAGTCCGCGGGCGCTCTGGAAGTACAGGATGTAGTAGACCGAACCGCCGATGGTGGCGAAGCGGGAGAAGAAGGCGATGAGGGTGGCCGCCACGAAGGTCGGCACCTTGAACAGCGTCAGGTCCAGGGTCGGCGTCGCGACCCGGCGCTCCAGGAGCAGGAAGCCGGTCAACAGCACAGCGGAGACGCCGAGCTGGACGAGGGTGGCGGCGGAGCCCCAGCCCTGGTCCTCGCCGCGGGTGAGCGCGAAGTTGACCAGGCCGAGAGTGAGGACGAGCAGTCCCGCGCCGGTCCAGTCGATGCCGGCGAGCGAACTGCGCGGCGCGTCGAGGGGGAGTTTGGTGCGGCACAGGAAGAGCGCGACCACGCCGATCGGCACGTTGATGAGGAAGAGGTAGCGCCACTCGGTGAGGTCGACGAGGAGACCGCCGATGACCGGGGCGACGGCGCCGCAGGCGCCCAGCGTGGTGCCCCAGACGGCGATGGCCATGTTGCGGCTCTGCCCCTCGTAGACCTGCGCGATCAGCGGCATCGCGTTGGCGAGCACGAAGGCGGCGCCGATGCCCTGCACACAGCGGGCGACGTCGAGCGCGACGGCGTTCGGCGCGATGCCGCAGGCCAGTGAGGAGAGGGTGAACAGGGCGATGCCGCCCATGAACATGGACCGCCGGCCGAGCCGGTCCGACAGGGAGCCCGCCGCCTGCTGGAAGGCGCCGAAGGTGACCGTGTAGCCGATGATGATCCACTGCAGGGCGGCGAGCGAGCCCCCGAGGTCCGACTGGATCTCGGGTAACGCTACGGAAACGATGGTGATATCGATAACCAATAGCGCCGACGCTACGACGGTGATAATCAGGACGATTCGAGCCTCGCGGCTCGTCGTGGTATCCGTGGCGCTCACGAATTCCTCTTCCGCTGACGTGGTACGGCGGCCTCGTCCGGCCGTGCGCGGTGCATTGAAAATCGTTTCCGATTCAATTCCGGAGCGGCGCCGCCATTCAGAGTAAGGCTTACCTTACCGCGCATGGTTGCGTGAGTGTAGCACTCGATTTCCGCGGCTTTGAAGGGCGCCTCCGAAAGGAAATGGCCGCCCTCTTGCGACGGAATTGTGTCGGTGTCGGTGTCGGTGCCGGTGCTGCCCGGTCACGGAGCGGTCGCGGGCAGCGCCCCGACGTCGACCTTCCCCGTCACCGTCAGCGGGATGGACTCCACCGGCACGAACACCCCCGGCACCATGTAGGACGGCAGCCGCTCCCGCAGGAACCGCCGCACCGCGGCGAAGTCGGCGTCCCCCTCGCTCACCACGTACGCCACGAGCCCGACCTCGTCCGCGCTCCCGCCCCGGGCGAGCACCGCGGCGCGCCGGATGCCGGGATGCTCCATCAACACGCCCTCGATCTCACCCGGTTCGATGCGCAGGCCTCGCACCTTCACCTGCTGATCGGCCCGCCCCAGGTAGTCGAGATCGCCGTCCGGCAGCCGCCGCGCGAGGTCGCCGGTGCGGTAGAGGCGCGCACCCGGGCGCTCCGAGAACGGGTCGGGGATGAATCGCTCCGCCGTCAGGGCGGGACGCCCCAGGTAGCCGCGCGCGAGGCCGTCGCCGCCCAGGTACAGCTCCCCGGCCTCACCGTCGGCCACCGGATGCCCCTTGGCGTCGAGGACGTGGGCGGTGGTGCCCGTGATGGGGCGGCCGATCAACGGCTTGTCGACGTCCCGCCCGACCAGGCTCCAGGTCGAGTACGTGGTGTCCTCGGACGGCCCGTACAGGTTGTGGACCCGCTCCACCGTGCCGGTCGCGTACAACTGGCGGGCGAGTGCGGCGGGCAGCGCCTCACCCGCGAGGTTGACCGTCACCACCGACGGGGGCAGCGGCCCGCAGGGCAGCAGGTCGAGCAGGAGGCTGGGCACGGTGTTCACCAGCGTCACCGGCCGGTCCGCGGCGGCCACCGGCAGATGGAACACCGTCTCCGCCAGGACCACCGTGCCGCCCGCCGCCAGCGGCGCGAACAGCTCGAAGACCGACAGATCGAAGCACATGGACGTCGAGGCCAGGGTGTACCGCAGCTCGTCCGGCGTGAAACGCTCAAGTGCCCAGGCCAGGAAGGCCGCCGCGCTGCGATGCTCCACCGCTACGCCCTTGGGCCGCCCGGTGGAGCCCGATGTGTAGAGGGCGTACGCCAGTTGGGTCTCCTGGCCCGTGCCTTCGCCGGTCCACGGCCGCGCCCGGGCGATGCGGTCCCAGTCGCGGTCCAGCGAGACCACCGTGCACGGCCGGTCCGGCCACTTCTCCCGCAGCGACTCCTCGGTCACGATCAGCCCGGCGCCGCTGTCGCGCAGGATGAACTGCCTGCGCTCCAACGGGAACGCGGGATCGATCGGTACGTACGCCGCTTCCGCCTTCAGGACCGCGAGCATCGCCACCACCATCCACGGCGAACGCCCCAGGCAGATGCCGACCAGGGTCTCCGGGCCCGCGCCCAGGCCGCGCAGATGCCCGGCGAGGAGCTGCGCCGCCTCTTCGAGCTCTCCGTAGCTCAGCCGCTCCCGGCCGCTCACGACGGCCTCCGCGTCCGGCGTCAACGCGGCCTGGCGGGCCACCAGTTCGTGCAGGAGCGGGCGCCGCTCACGCGCCGGGTCCGCGCTCACGCTCCCGCCCCGCTCCCGGCCGCGGCGCGCCGGGCCGACAGCTCGCGCTCGACCTCCTCGGGCGACATCCGCGCGACCCGCAGGTGTACGCCGGCCATGGCCTCGGCCTGCCCCGGCGCCTCCTCGGCGGCGACCACGCCCGCCGCGAGTCCGGCCACCGTCGGCGACAGGAACACGGTGCGCAGCGTCACCGCGTCCGAGGCGAACACCTGGCGCAACCGCGTCACGATCCGGGTGGCCAGGACGGAATCCCCGCCGAGCGCGAAGAAGTTGTCCTGTTCGCCGACCGCCTCCACCTGGAGCACCTCGGCCCACACCCGCGCGCACACCTCGGCGACGGCCGACCGCGGCGCATCCCCCGCAGTGCCGGAGAGTTCCGGGCGCGGCTCGGGCAGCGCCGAGCGGTCCACCTTGCCGTTGGCGTTGAGCGGCAACGCGTCCAGTGTCACGAACACCGAAGGGATCATGTGCTCAGGCAGTGTCGTCCGCAGGTGCGCCCGCAGCGCGGCGTCGGTGACGTCCGTGCTCCCGGCGGCCGGCACGACGTACCCGGTCAGGCCCCGGTGGCCCGCCCGGTCGGTGCGCCGCTGCCCGGTCACCACGGCCGCGGTGACGCCCGGGTGCGCGAGGAGCGCCGCCTCCACCTCGCCCGGCTCGATCCGGTGCCCGTTCACCTTGACCTGGAAGTCGGCACGCCCGACGAACTCGATGCTCCCGTCCGGCAGGAAGCGGCCCAGGTCACCGGTCCGGTACAGGCGCTCGCCGGTCCGCGGATGCGTCAGGAACGAGGCCGCCGTCCGCTCCGGGTCGTCCCAGTAGCCGCGCGCCACGCCCACTCCGGAGCAGTACATCTCACCGGTCGCCCACACCGGACGGTCCCGCATGCGCTCGTCGAGGATGCGGTAGCGGGTGTTGGCGATGGGGGTGCCGTACGGGACGCTCCGTTGCTCCGGAGCCAGCCTGTGCGCGTCGTCCACGGGGTGCCAGATGTTCCACAGCGTGGTCTCGGTGGGTCCGCCCACACTCACCACCCGCACACCTGCCTCCTCGGAGAGCCGGCGCACCGTGGCGACGTTGAGCCAGTCACCGCCCAGGAAGGCGAGCCGCAGCCCCTCCAACGGGCCGCTGTGCGCGCCCAGGTGCTCCACCAGCATCTCCATCATCGCGGGCACCGAGTTCCAGAGGGTCACGCCGTGCTCGCTCATGAGTCGCGCCCAGTGCGCCGCCTCGCGCCGCTCCGAGGCGCGCGGCAGCACCAGCGTGCCGCCCGCGCCGAGCACCCCGAACAGGTCGAACACCGACATGTCGTGGTGCAGCGCGGTCAGCGCAAGGACCCGGTCGTCCGGACCTATCGCGAAGGTCTCCGCGGTCTCGCGCAGGGCGTTGACGACGCCCTGGTGCTCGACCATCACGCCCTTGGGCCGCCCGGACGAGCCCGAGGTGAACAGCACGTAGGCCAGATCGGACGGTTGGGCCCCGGCATCCGGAGGCGCCGGGGCCACCGACCGCACCTCGTCCGGCAGCGCGTCCAGGCACAGCGCTCGCCGCCCGGCCGCCAGGGGAGCGAGATCCCGCCGGGTGACGACGAGGTCCACCCCGCACTGGTCGAGCAGCCCCGTCACACGCCCGGGGGAAGCCTCCGCGTCCAGGGGGAGGTAGGGCGCTCCCGCGTACAACACCCCGTACACGGCCGCGACTTGCTCCCAGCCCTTGTCGAGTACGACACCGACGGGCCGGTCCTGCGCGGCGCCGTTCGCCCGGAGCCACGCGGCGACCCGGCAGGCCTCGTGGTGCAGCTCCCCGTACGTCAGCGTCCGGCCGTCGGCGACGACCGCCACCTCGTCGGGGCGCGCGGCCACCTGATCGAGGAAGGCGTCCTGCACGAGCCGCTCCGGCAGCGGACGACGGCCGCCGTCGCCCGGCTCCCTGCCGTCGGGGCCCCGGCGCGGCGGCGCGTCGAGGGGCTCCTGCGCCGACCACGCGGCGGGGTCGTCGGCCAGCCGCTCCAGGAGCGAGCTCAGCCCGGCGAACACGTCGTCCACCATTCCCGGGTCGAACAGGGCCGCGTTCACGTCCCAGTTGACGACCAGAGCGCCGTCCTGCACCTCGGTCAGGAGGTCCATCCAGACCTGCGGGGTCTGGGTGATGCCGCCCGTCTGGCGCAGCGAGCCGTCCAGGAGCGTGCTCCTGCCGCCGCTCAGCGGCACCGCGCTGGTGAACACCACCGGCATCAGCGCACCGTCGAACCCGCCGCGCATACGCATCAGTTCACGCAGCAGATGGACTCCGCTGACATAGGAATGGCTCAGGTCGCTCCACAGCTGCTCCTGCACCCGGCGCGCCCGGCCGGTGAAGTCGCCGGGCGCGGCGGCGTCCACCTCGACCAGGGCGAACGAGGCGAACTCGCCGACGGTGTCGTTGACGTCGGGGTGCGCGCCGAGCCGGTTGAGGTTGGTGACATTGAGCGTGAACCGGGACGCCTGGGCCCACGGCGCCAGCGCCTCCGCGTACACCGCGAGCAGCAGCCCCGCAGGCGTCAGACCCGCCTCCGCGGCCCGGTCCGTCACCCGCCGCCAGCGGTCGGCCGCGAGCCGCACCGAGCGCCGGACGAACCGCGGATGTTCCACCGATTCCGGGGTGCGCACCATGGGCAGCCCCGGCGCGGGCGCGAGGTCTGCCAGCCGCCGTTCCCAGTACTGGGCCGAGCGCCGGTGCGCCTCCGTGCCGGAGAGGTCCGCCGTCGTGAGGACGTAGTCCCGGTAGGCCATGGCGGGCGGCGCCGCAGCCGCGTCCGGGTCCGTGTAGAACAGCGTCAGGTCGTCCCAGAGAATGCGGATGCTGGCGAAGTCGGCGCAGAGCGCGTCGATGCTGAAGTGCACCCGGAACCGGTCCTCGGGCAGCTCGGCCACCACCACGTCGAAGAGCGGCCAGACGTCGACGGGGCGCACCTCGTGCGAGTAGCGCTCGCGGATCTCCGTGAGGCCGCGGCGCACCTTGTCCTCGTCCGCCGCCCGCAGGTCGACGACCGGCATCTCGTACGGCGGCACCGTTTCGAGGACCCGCTGGGTCATCGTCTCCGGCATCGCCACCGCGCGCAGCATCGGATGCCGGTCCACCACGCGCTGCCAGGCGGCCCTGAACCGCGGCACATCCAGGTGCTCGCCCTCGAACTCCAGGTACATGTGGGCGGAGACGTTCCCGGAGGAGAGCGATCCTGTGCGGCCCACGCAGTACGCCTGCTGCTGGTCGGTGAGCCGGAACGGTTCGTACGCCGACGCCGGGTCGGGCCGCACGGCGGGCAGCGCGGCGGCGTCCGGCCCGTCGCCCGACCGGTCACGCTCGCTCTCGATCGCCCGGCACAGCTCGGCCACCGTGCGGTGCCGGAACACGCTGTGCGGGTCGAGTTCCATGCCGAGCCGCTCGCGCAGCCGGTTCATCACGCGGATCCCGAGCAGCGAATTGCCGCCCAGTTCGAAGAACGTGTCGTGCACGCTCACCCGGTCCACGCCGAGGAGTTCCGACCACAGGCCGGCCACCAGCTCCTCAAGACCGGTGCGCGGCCCGCCCGCGGTGTCCTCGCCGGACACGGTGCCCGGCCGGGGCAGCGCGCCGCGGTCGACCTTCCCGTGCGCGGTCAGCGGCAGCGCCTCCATGACGAGGAGGTGCGCGGGCACCATGTAGTGCGGAAGACGTGCGGCGATGTGCTCGCGCAGCTCCGCCACGCGAGGCCGGGTCCCGGTGGCCGGGGACACGTATCCGGCGAGCGCCTGGTTGCCCAGTTCGCCGTCCTGGCGCGGCAGGGCGACGACCGCCGCCGTGCCGACCGAGGGGTGGGACCGCAGCGCCGCCTCGATCTCGCCCAGCTCGATGCGGTGGCCGTCCAGTTTCACTTGGAAGTCCTCGCGGCCGACGAACTCCACGTTGCCGTCCGGCAGGAACCGCGCCACGTCGCCGGTGCGGTACAGCCGCTCGCCGGTCACCGGGTGGCTGATGAACGCCTGGGCCGTGCGCTTGGGGTCGCGCCAGTAGCCGAGCGCGAGCCCCGCCCCGCCGATGTACAGGTCACCGGGCACGCCCACGGGCCTGGGCCGCAGCGCCGCGTCGAGCACGTGCAGCGTCTGGTTGGGCAGCGGTTTGCCGTACGGGATGCTCGGCCACGCCGGATCGACCTCGTCCACGTCGTACGTACTGGAGAGGATCGACGCCTCGGTGTTGCCGCCGAGTCCGACGAACCGGACGTCCGGCGCGATGTCCCTGGCGCGCTCGGGCAGGGACAGCGGAATCCAGTCACCGCCCAGGATGAGCAGCCGCAGCGAGGCGACCCACGGCTCGGGATCGCGCTCCACCTGCTCGCAGAACAGCTCGAACAGCGCCGGGGCACCCAGCCAGGTGGTAACGCCCTCCCGGCGGACGAGGTCGAGCCAGTGCCCGGGGTCCCGGTCGGTGCCCGCGTCCGGCAGGACCAGCGTGGCCCCGGCGCACAGCGTGCCGAGCATGTCCCAGATCGACAGGTCGAAGCTCATCGCCGACAGGCCGATGGCCCGGTCGCGGTCCGTGACTCCATACCGCTCGATCACATGGACCAGCGTGTTGAGCGCGCCCCGGTGCGGCACCACCACACCCTTGGGGGTGCCCGTGGAGCCCGAGGTGAACAGCAGGTAGGCGGGGTCCTCGGGGTTCTGGGCGGGCGTCAGCGGGCCGTCGTCGACGTCCGCCCACTGCGCGTCGTCGTCCACCACGAGTTCGGTGACGCCGCGCGGCCACTCCCACCGCCCGGCCACCTTCCGCTGCGTGAGGACGAGGCGTACGCCGGTCATGTCGAGCAGCCGCTCCCGGCGGTCCGCGGGCAGCCCGGGATCGAGCGGCAGCCAGGCGGCGCCGGACTCCAACGCGCCGAGCAGGCCCACCGGTTGCTCCCAGCCCCGCTCCATGCACACGGCCACCGGATCACCGGGCCGCGCACCCAGCTCCCGGAGCCGCCGCCCGATACGGCGGGCCCGGCTCATCAACTCCCCGTAGGAGACCCGGCGTTCGCCCGAGACGATCGCGGTGTGCCCGGGGCGGGGCTCGGCGGCCCGGGCCACGGCCTCCTGCAACAGCCCCTCGGGCACCGGCGCCGCCGTCGCGTTGACCTCCGCGCGCTGCTTCTCCTGCGCGGCGGGCAACCGCACCGGTGAGGCCGGCGCGGTCCACGCCGAAGGGCCCCCGCCCAGCGAGGTCAGCAGCGCGAGCCAGGACTCGGCCATGTCGGCCAGCATGCCGTCGGGCAGTACGCCGGGGGCGTGCTCCCAGACGGCTTCGATCCGGCCGCCCGCCGCCGCCACACCAAGCGCGAGGACCGGGGCCGGGCCCGGAGGTGCCGCCACCGGTTCGCCCGTCACGGCGTCCGTGAACTCGACCAGTGGATCGAGATCCGCGTCGGTGACCCCGGCCACCGGGTCCACGGCCGTCGTGCCGGGCGCCGCGGGGGACTGCGCGGCGGCACGGCCGGCGAACCCGCCGTCGCCGAGTGCGTCCGCCACCAGGACGCGGCAGCCGGACGCCGTACGCTCCCGCAGCGCGAACCGGGGATCGCGCGACCACAGGCCGATGACCTCGGTGAAGGCGGTGCGCAGCACGGCGGTCGGGTCCAGGCCCGCGGCCCGCGCGCCTTCGGTGAGGCCGCGCCACAGGCCGGCTCCGAGGGCAGCCCGGTGGACGGCGCGGGGGCCGCCGGACGACGGCGGCAGCAGGGGCAGGCGGGGGCCGCGCGGCACCGCACCGCCGGGGTCACGGGCGAGGCCGGTGCTCATACGGGGTTCTCCGATCGGGAGTCTCGGACGTCTCTCGGGGCGTGGGGGATGCGGGTGGGGCCGTCATCGGCCCGGTCCGGCCGCGGTGGTGGCAGCAGCCCCGCGCCGATGAGGTGGTCCACGTAACGGTCGAGGAGCGGACCGTCGACGACCGGGCAGCTCACCCCGGTCCCGGCGAGCGCGTCGAGCGTGCCGGTGACGTCCAGACGCAGACTGCCGAAGCCGGGCATGCCGTGCGAGGCACCGGCGAGCGCGGCCACCGGCACCGAACCCTCGTCACCGCCCGCGTCCAGGACGTCCTTGGACACGAGCCGCGCCCAGCGCTCAGGGTCGGTCTCCACCAGCCGGTAGCCGGCCGCGCGCAACCGGGCCACGACCGCGTCGAGCCGGGTCCGCACCGGGTTGGCGAGGTGGTACGTGCCGCCCGACGCCGTACCGCTCAGGGACAGTTCGACGAGGGCGGCGACCGCGAAGTCGACGGGCACCAGATCGAAGTCGGCGTCAGGGCCGAAGTCGGGCACCGCGCCGAGACCGGCGCAGGCGCCGATGAACCGCCAGAACGCCGAATCGGGGTCCCCGCCGCCGGTCACCGAGTCACCGCCGAGCCGCCCCGGCCGGTACACGGAGACCGGCACGCCGCGCCGCCTGCCCTCGTCGACCAGTTCCTCGGCCACCCAACGGCTGCGCACATAGCCGGAGGGCAGTACCGCGTCGGCGTCCACCCTGCCGTCCGTGCGCAGGACGCCCGGCTCGGTGTCGCGGGCGAAGAGCACGCCGGGCGACGAGACGTAGTGCACCGGCTTGGTACGGCTCCGGGCCGCGAGCCTGAGCACCTCCGCGGTGCCGCCCGCGTTGGCGGCCCTCAACCGGGCGTAGGGCTGGGCCAGGTTGGCCTCGCAGCCGACGTGGTGGATGGCGTCGAGGGTGCCCGCGAGGCGCGCGAACGTCATCGGCGACAGGCCGAGCAGCGGCTCGCGCAGGCTGCCCGCGAGGACGGTCACCCGGTCCATCGGCACGTCGAGGCGGAAGCGGGCGAGCGCGCGGGCAAGGGCCCGCTCGGCCTCGCCGGGCCCCTCGGCGTCCACCAGGACGTGCAGCCGCGCCCCCGTCACGTCGAGCAGCCGGGCCAGCAGATGGGCGCCGAGGAAGCTCGTGGCGCCGGTGAGGAACAGGTGCTCCGGCGCGGCGACGCGTGCCGGGTCGACCGGAGCCCCGGCACAGACGATGTCCTCGTCGAGCACGGCATCGGCCCGCAGCACCGCCGCCTCCGCGTCGGCTGTGGCCTCCTGTCCGGCCCCGGTGCCCCCCTCGGCGCGCGCCCGGTCGAACACGGCGGCCAGCGCGGTCACCGTGGGCGCCTCGAAGAACACCTGGACGGGCAGGTCCACGCCGAGCCGCTCGCGCAGCCGCAGCAGCACCCGCACGGCCCGCAGCGAATGCCCGCCCGCGTCGAAGAAGTCCTCGTCGGGGTCGACTTCGCGCAGTCCGAGCACCTCGCGCCAGACGGCCGCGACCTCCCGCTCGGTGGCGGTGAGCGACGCATCGTCGTCCGGGGCCGCGGCGGCGGACTCGTGTGGAACCGGCACCGCCGCGGTGAGCGAAACCGGCGTGGACGGCTGCCCCAACGAGTCGCCCAGGAGGCCTAGTTCGGTCACGGGAACGCCGGGCGCGTCGAGCACGGCGGTGAACAGCCGCTCCAGATCCGCGGTGAACCGGTCGACGGACTCCGGGTCGAACAGGTCGACGCTGCCGCGCACCCCGCCCTCGATCCGCCCCTCGGTCTCCCAGTAGTGCAGCACCAGGTCGAACTCGGAGGTGTCGAGGCCGAAGTCGAAGGCCGCCACCTCCAGGTCGCCCATGCGCGCGGCCCCCGCCGGGTTCTCTCCCACCACGGCCGCCTGGAACAGCGGGTTGTCGCCGCCGTTGCGTCCCGGGCGCAGCTCGGCGGCCACCACCTCGATCGGGGTGTCCCGATGGGCGTACGCCTCCAGACAGGTCCCCCTCGTACGTTCCAGGATCTCGGTGAAGGTGAGCCCGCCCGACAGGTCGAAGCGCAGGGCCAGGGTGTTGGCGAAGAAGCCGATGAGGTGCTCCACCTCGGGCTGGTCGCGGCCGTGCACCACCGATCCGGTGACGATGTCCTCGTCGCCCGAGCGCAGGTGCACCAGCGTGTTGAAGCCGGCGAGCAGCGCCATGAACAGGGTCGCCTGATGCTCGCGGGCCAGCGCCCGCAGCCGCGTGGCCACCGGCTCGGTGAGCGTGAAGGCCCGGCTGACGGCGCGCAGACTGGTACGGCCGCGGCGGGGGCGGTCGGTCAGCCGGTTCAGGGTGGGCAGGGGTTCGCGCAGGATGCGGCCCCAGTGGGCGAGGCGCCGCTCCAGCTCCGGGCCGCGCAGCAGGTCGCGCTGCCACTGGGCGAAGTCCGGGTAGCTGAGCGGGAGGGCGGGGAGCGCGGGCGCCTCCTGCCCGCCGGTGCGGGCCGCGTACCAGGCGAACAGCTCCCGGAAGAGGATGCCCATGGACATGCCGTCGCCGACCAGGTGGTGCATGGTCACCATCAGGACGTGGTCGTCGGCGCCCAGCGGCGTCAGGAGGAACCGTACGAGCGGACCCCGTTCGAGGTCGAACGGCCGGTCGGAGTCCCGCCGCAGCCGCTCGACCGCCTCGTCCTCGCCCCGCACCCGCGGGTCGACGTCGAAGGCGAGCGGCTGCTCCGCGAGGACGACCTGACGCGGTTCGCCCGCGATCACGTGGAAGACGGTGCGGAGCGCCTCATGGCGTCGTACGACCTGTTCCAGGGCGTACGTCAGGGCGTCCCTGTCGAGGGGGCCGCGGACGCGGATCGCCTCCACCATGTGGTGGTACGAGCTCTCCGGGTGCAGCTGGGAGAGGAACCACAGGCGCTCCTGCGCGAAGGAGAGGTCGGCCGTGTCGAGGCCCCGGCGGGGGATGCGGGGCGCTTGCGGTCCCGCGCCGCCGGTCAGCCACTTCTCCATCAGCCGCTGTTTCGTCGCGGACAGCTCTGTGCCGCCCGCGAGGGGACCAGGTGGAACCATGGGGCGTCAACCTTCGCTCGTGCCCGGTGGCGGGCGCTGGGATGTTCTCGGGTGCCGCTGGGCGGTGCGCGGGTCAGTCGCCGAGCAGCCGCGCGGCGTCGTCGTCCGACATGGCGAGCAGCTTCTCGTGCAGCCGCCGCTCCACGGCCTCGGCCGTCTGGGCGACGGTCTGTGCCTGCGAGAGCAGGTCGGTGACGGTGAGGGTCACCGGCAGCAGGTCCTGGAGCCGGGTGACTACTTGGGCCGCGAGCAGCGAATGGCCGCCCAGGTCGAAGAAGTTGTCGTGCGCCCCGACCGGTGTGACGCCCATGACGTCCTGCCAGACCTCCGCCACCGTCTCCTCGAGCGCCGTACGGGGCGCGGTGTACGCGGTGGGCAGCTCGGGCCGCTCGTACCGGGTGAGGCGCGGCTCGTGCGGTGCCTCGGCGGGGGCGGGGGAGGTCGTGCGGGCGGAGGGGGAGGGTGACAGGGCAGGCGCGGCCGACGGGCCGGTGGGGACGTCGACGAAGTAGCGCTGCCGCTCGAAGGGGTAGGTCGGCAGCGCGACGCGGCGCCGCGGCCCCTCCCCGCCGAGCGCACCGAGGTCCACCGGCACACCGCGCACCCACAGTTGGGCGACGGCGTCCAGCAGCGGCCCCGCGTCGGCCGCGTCCTGGTCGGTGCCCAGCGTGGCGACGACCGGAGCACCGCCCGGGCCGGTGCCGCGCCCGGCGAGGGCCCGCAGCGTGTTGCCCGCGCCGACCTCGAGCAGCGTGCGCCCGGGTACCTCGCGCAGGGTCCGCAGGCCGTCCGCGAAGAGCACGGGATCACGCAACTGCCGTCCCCAGTAGGCCGGGTCGGTGGCCTGCTCCGCCGTGATCCACGTGCCGGTCACGTTCGACACGTACGGCACCTCCGGCGCGTGGAGCGGCACCCCGGCCAGTGCGGCGGTGAACGGTTCCACGGCGGACGCCGTCAGCGCCGAGTGGAAGGCGTGCGAGGTCCGCAGCCCGGTGACGCGGTGCCCTTCGGCCGTGAGCCGCCGGGTCAGCTCGTCGACGGCCGCGACGGGCCCCGAGACCACCGTCTGCTCCGGGCCGTTGACCGCCGCCACCGACACATCGCCCACGGAGTCGGCCAGTTCACGCACCCGGTCGGCGGCCAGCGGCACGGAGGCCATCGCGCCGGGCGGGCACTCCTGGAGCAGCCGGCCCCGCAGGGCGACCACGCGCAACGCGTCCGGCAGCGCGACGACCCCCGACAGGCACGCGGCGGTGAACTCGCCGATGCTGTGCCCGAGCAGGGCCGTTGGGGACACGCCCCAGGTGCCGAGCAGCCGGGCCAGGGCGTACTGCGTGGTGAAGAGGGCGGGCTGGGCGAGCCGTGTCTCGGTGAGGCGCCGTGTCGCCCGGTCGACGGCGTCGGCGTCGCCGGGGTCGGGGAACAGCGCCGCGCGCAGGTCCTCGCCGAGCTCGGGGGCGAGCAGCTCGGCGCACTCGTCGACCACGGCGCGGTACGCCGGCTGCGTCTCGTAGAGCCCGCGCCCCATGTGGAGGCGCTGGCTGCCCTGACCGGGGAAGAGGAACGCCACGTCGGGGGCGGGCCCGGTCGGGTCGCTGCGGCCCACGGTGACGGGTGTGATGCCCGTGCCGTCCAGGGCGGCCACCGCCTCCGCGCGGTCCCGGCACACCAGCGCCATGCGGTGGGTGAAGGCCCGCCGCCCGACCCGCAGGGTGTGCGCGGCATCGGCCAGATCCGGGGCCGTGTCGGCGCGCAGGGCGTCCGCGAGCGCGGCCCCTGAGCGCTGCAGTGCGGCGTCACCGAGGGCCGAGAGCACCAGGAGCTGGGGGCCATCGTCGGCGGGGGAGGGGAGCGGGAGCGGCGGTTCCTCCACGACGATGTGGGCGTTGGTGCCGCCCACGCTGAAGGAGCTGATACCCGCGCGGCGCGCCTCGGTGCCCCGGGGCCACGGCGTGGGCAGGGAGCTCACGCGGAACGGGGTGCTGGGGAAGTCGATGTCGGGGTGCGGCACCGCGCAGTTGGCGACCGGGGGGATCTCCTCGTGGCGCAGCGCGAGCAGCACCTTGATGAGACCGAGTACGCCGGCCGCCGTGTCCGTGTGGCCGATGTTCGGCTTGAGGGAGCCGAGCGTGCAGTAGCCGAGCTTCTCCGTGCCGAACGCCTCGGTCAGCGCGGCGACCTCGACCCGGTCGCCCAGCGGGGTCCCGGTGCCGTGTGTCTCGACGTACGAGATCGACTCGGCCTCGGCACCGGCGACCGCCAGCGCCTCCGCGATGACCTCGGCCTGGCCGCCGACGCTCGGCGCGGTGAAGCCCACCTTGTGCGCGCCGTCGTTGTTCACGGCCGTGCCGAGGAGCACGCCGAGCACCTGGTCGCCGTCGGCCAGCGCGTCCGCGAGGCGCTTGAGGGCCACCACGCCCGCTCCGTCCCCCGGCACGGTGCCGTTCGCGTCGGCGGCGAAGGCCCGGCAGCGGCCGTCGGGCGAATTGACCCCTCCCTCGTTGTGCACGTAGCCCGCACGCTGCGGGAAGTACACGGTCACACCGCCCGCCAGGGCCAGGTCGCTCTCGCCGCCGAGCAGGCTCTGCACCGCCAGGTGCACCGCCACCAGGGACGACGAACAGCCCGTGAGCACGCTCATGCTCGGCCCGCGCAGGTCGAGGCGGTAGGAGACCCGCGGGGCGAGGAAGTCCTTCTCGTTGCCCAACAGTGCCTGGAAATCGCCGACTTCATGCAGGTAGGCAGGGTCCGCCGACAGATGGCGCTGCCAGTACGAGGTCGGCCCGCCGCCGCCGAACACCCCGACGGACCCGGCGAAGGCCGCCGGATCGTACCCGGCCGACTGGAGCGCCTCGAAGGAGCACTCCAGGAACAGCCGCTGCTGCGGATCCATCAGCTCGGCCTCGCGCGGGGTGCAGCCGAAGAACGCGGCGTCGAAGAACTCCACCCCGTCAAGGACCGGACGGCGGCGCACCAGGCGGGGGTCGTCCAGGAGCGCGTCCGGCACCCCGGACGCGCGCAGCTGCTCCTCGGTGAACTCGGTGTGCGCCTCCGCGCCGTCGTGGAGCAGCCGCCAGAACTCCTCGGGCGAGGCCGCCCCCGGATAGCGGCCGGAGAAGCCCACGACCGCGATCCGGTCGTCGTCTCCCCGCGGCCCCTGCTCTCCCCGCTCCGGGAGCCCGTGGTCGTACGTCGCCTCGTTCACCGCACCCCCGCCTGCCCGTCCATCAGGCGCCGCAGCGACGCCGGGCGCATGTCCGCCCAGACCTCCTCGATGCGGTGCAGGCACCGCACGCGGGACCCCGTGGTGCCCTCGTGCCGCCAGCCGGGCGGGTCGGCCCGGCCGGCCGGCCACAGCGCGTACTGCCCCTCGTCGTTGACGACGACGCGGTACGCGCTGCCGTCCTGCTCGTCTGTTGCCGGAAGTGTCACCGGAAGTCCTTCGCGAAGTACCGGGCGGCAGCCCTGGGAGCGGTGTTGCGGGGTGGAGCGGGAACGGCCCGGCTCAGACCTGGCCGAGCAACTCCTCGGAGATCACGGGCTGGTGGTAGGTGCAGGTCCCCGACCGCACCATCGAGCCGTGCAGCCGCTCGGCGGGGATGAGCAGCTTGTCGCCCTCCTCCATGGGGATCATCTGGCCGACGTTGTTCCAGAAGTGCATCTGCCCGATCTCCACCACGACGAGGCGGTGGTCGTCGTGCACATGGGTGGTGGAGGTCTCCTCGTGGGACTCCACGAACGTCTCCAGGTCGACCTCGATGCCGTTCTCCGCGATCAGCGCGGAGAGCTTCTCCGCCTTGACCTTGTACTCGTCGAGCCGGTCCGCCCAGTCCAGCTGCACGGCGAGGTCCTCGTCGGACACCGAGGCGAGCCGTCGCGCGTCCTCGAAACCGCGGTGGAAGGAGTGCGCTGCGCCGGCCCCGAACCGGTCGACGAGCGGGTCGAGGAGCGCCCCGGCCAGTGCCGCGAGGCCCTCGCCGGTCAGCTGCGGCGCGTCGGTGAAGTACGCGGCGCCCTCGTCCCCGAACGCCTCCTGGAACACCTCGCCGTACGCGGCCGCCGTGACGGCCTCGTCCAGGCGGTGGTGGACCCAGGCGCCCAGGAACTCACCGAGGCGCGCGTGGTCGCGGGCCACCGAGTGCAGGTGGTTGGCGCCCGCGAGCGAGGAGCCGAGCAGGAACTGCCAGTAGGCGTACGGTTCGGCGGAAAGCTCCGCACCGGCCAGCAGCGCCCGGTAGTGCGGCGCGCGGTCCGCGCGGTCGCGGAGGTCGTCAAGGAGAAGGCCACGCAGCGCGGGGTGGGCGGGGTCGTGGTCGCCGAGCAGGCCGCGGCTCACGGCGCTCTGCACCGCGGGGCGCGCGGCCGTCAGCTGCACCAGGGCGAACGTCGCCGCGTCCGTGCGGTGGCGGCAGGACCGCGCCACCTCGAGCGCGCGGCCGGGGCGGGCCCGCCGCTCCTCGAGGACGCCCTGCACGTGGCGGGTGACAGCGTCGGGTCCGCCTTCCAGCGGCGTGCGCTCCTCGTCCAGCCAGTGGAACAGGTGGTTCTCCAGGACCTGACCCGCCCGCAGCGCCAGGACGCGGTTGTCCAGCGAGCGGAACGCCTCGGCGTCGGCGGCGCTCGGGTGGCCCTCGCCGGCGGCCGGCACGAACAGCAGGTCGGCGTCGTGGACGGTGCGCAGCATCCGGTGGCCGAGGAGCGCGCTCAGGCGCAGCGCCCGGTCGGCGGTCAGCGGCGTGCCGTAGTCCAGGAACCCCAGGTCGTGCGGGCGGACCGGCCGCCGGAAGGGATTGTCCTCGTTGACCAGCTCATCTGCCGTCGCACTGCGGAAAGGCGTATTCGCTGCGTATCGCCGGACAATTCCATTGGGATCGTCCGGCGCGCTCTTGATACGCGAAACAGGGGACATGAGTTTCTTTCCCTTTCTTTGGCGCCGCTGGAGGCGCACTGTTCGCACGCGGCCTGGAGCGGATAAGAAGCTAACAACGGGACGCGAACGGAGTCGTCCAACCAGGGGTGGAAATCCCCTCTACGACCCGCAGTTGAGGTTCCTGGGCAAGCCGCCCACCTCGTGGTTATGGTGGCCGGGCGGACCGACCTGTGAACCCGACACGGCCGCGAATGGGGAGTGGACCGATGACCGAGACCGTGACCAGCCCACCGCCCTCAAGTGAGGACGGCGGGCGGCTATTGCGTGAGTGGCTGGCCCGAAACCGCCGGGAGAACCGGGTGCTCTGGGACGAGGCCACTCGCTCCTGCCAGGTATTCGGCTTCGCCGAGACCCAGCACATGCTGAAGGACCCGGAGACCTTCTCCTCCGACTTCGCCAGACTGGTTCCGGCCAGGGGAGCGGCCAAGACCACGCCCGAGGGCCGTCCGGTCCCGAACCTGCTGGAGGGGCACCTGAGCGTCACCGACCCGCCGCGCCACAGCAAGCTGCGCAAGCTGGTCGCTCAGGCCCTGACACCCCGCGCCGTCCAGCAACTCGAAGGAAAGATCACCGAGATCACCGCGGGACTCCTCGACGCCATGGCGGGCCGGGACGAGGTCGACATGGTGACCGCGTTCTTCAACCCGCTGCCCGTGACGGTCATCGCGGAGCTGCTCGGCGTGCCGGCGGCCGATCACGCGATGTTCCGCGGCTGGGCCGACGCCCTGGTCACCGCCAACCACGACGCGGGCGCGGTCGACGCGGAGCGGCTGCAACTGCCGGGGAACATGGACGCGTTGCTCCTGGAGATGCAGGACTACCTCCTCGATCACGCCGCGCACCGGCGCCGCGAGCCGTCCGACGACGTGCTCAGCCGGCTGGTGGCCGCCGAGGTGGACGGCGAACGGCTCAGCGACACCGAGGTCTTCACCACCACCCTCATGCTGCTGCTCGCCGGACACATCAGCACCACCCTGCTCCTGGGCAACAGCCTGCTCTGCCTCGACGACAACCCGGAGGCCCTCGCCGCACTGCGCGCGAACCCCGCGGCAGTCCCCGGCGCCCTGGAGGAGGTGCTGCGCCACAGCCCGCCCGCCCCGCTCGCGTACCGGCTGACCACGCGCGACACCACACTCGGCGGTGTGGAGATCCCCGCCGACGTGATGGTGGCGTCCTGGGTGCTCTCGGCCAACCACGACGAGCGGCAGTTCACCGACCCCGAGACCTTCGACATCACCCGCAGCCCCAACCCGCACCTGTCCTTCGGCCACGGCATCCACTTCTGCATCGGCGCACCGCTGGGGCGGATGGAGGCCCGGATCGCGCTCGGCATGCTCCTCGAACGCTGCGGTGAACTGCGCTTCGCCGAGCCACCGGTGCCCTACACGTCGCCGACCGTCCTCGGCTGCAAGCGCATGGTGCTGTCGAGCCCTGTGGCCTGACCCGCGGGTACGCGTTCGACGTCCTGGGACCGGAAGGGGCAGCGGTCCTCGCCGGTCTCCGGTCCCTCGGGTGTGTCGGCCAGGAAGTACTGCCGCCACTCCCGGTTGTCCGGGTCGCCGTACGAGCCCAGTTCCGGGGAGGCCTCGACGGCGTCGTAGCGGCTGAGCCGCTTGCGGATGATGCGCCGTGCCGCGGCCCCGGGCGGCGTGTCGGCGCCCAGCTCCTCGAACACCCAGCGCGGCTGGAAGGTGATGAAGAAGACGGGGCTGTGCCGGCTGCGGCGCAGCACGTGCGCGGGGGTGTTGCAGACCACGAAGATCGGAGTGCCGCCGAAGCTGAACTCCCACCACGGGTCGTCCGTGTCCCGCGGCACCTGTGCGGGCCACGGGCTCTCGTCCGTGTCGTGCAGATGCTGGAGCACCGACCAGAACGTCCCCCGGTACTCGTCCATCGTGCGGGTGCGGCCGTCCGGCCGGAAGAAGACGATCAACGACGTCTCACGGCCGAGCTCCTGATATCCGGCCAGGTACTCGGTGAGCGTGGCGCCGAGCGAGTCCCAGGTGCTCCGGTCGTCGAGGGAGTCCACGAAGCCGAAGCGCAGACTGTCCCGCTTGGTCCCCGACACCGCGAAAGTGCAGGGAAAGGGCGAATTATTCGACAGGAGCGTCTCCTGCAATTCCCGAACGCATTCAGGCCCCCACTCGGGTATTTCGCCGATGACGTTCTCTGCCATGTGAATATCACCCCGACGGTAGCTCTTCATTCGCGCTGCCCTGGCGGCCGGGCACCGATCGGCGAGGACGCTACCAGCGTTCACCGGCGCGGGTCTTCCAACTCGAGTAGGCATTCCGCCCTGCAACCGAGAGTGCAAGAAGCGGGTGTGGTGTAAACCGTGGGATGTACTGCGTTGCCCGGCAACAAACCGTCTTCCGGTCGGCATCGCAGATCGATAGCATGTGGGCCACCTTGCGGTGGTGATACGGGCGAATCCGAACCGCCTTTCCGCATTCCCGTGGCCGGCCACCCGAATCCGAACTTTGCCCCCAGAGAAGGAGAATCACATGCCCGCTCTCGATGCGCGGACTTCCGAAGGCACGGCGGCCGCCGCGGAACTGGAGCGTGTCCTTGAGGCACACCCCGGTGTCGAGCAGTGCGCCGTGCTGACCGGGACCGGTCCTGACGGCATACCGGTGCGCACGGCCTATGTGGTCCCCCGCCGCAACGACGCCGTCATGGACGACGGGGCCACGCTCGGCCGGCAGTACGTGGCCGAATGGCAGGGCGTGTACGACCACGTGTACGCCCAGCCCGCCTCCGACGACCCCACGTTCGACATCAGGGGCTGGCTGAGCAGCTACACCGGCGGCGAGCTGAGCGAGGACGACATGCGGGCCTGGCTGGACGGCACGGTGACCCGGATCAAGAGCCTGGGCGCCCGGCGCATCCTCGAAGTCGGCTGCGGCACGGGCCTGTTGCTGCACCGCCTGGCGCCCGGCACCGAACGCTATCTGGCCAGCGACATCTCGGCGGGCGCGGTGGACCGCATCCGCGGTGCGTTCGGAGGCCGGCTGCCGGACGGCGTGGACATCTTCCAGGCGCCCGCGGACGACATGTCGGCGGTGGCCCCCCGCTCCGTCGACGGCTTCGTCGTGAACTCGGTGTCGCAGTACTTCCCGGACGAGGAGTATCTGGACCGCGTCATGCGCCAGGCCGTCGACGCGGTGGACGAGGGCGGCTTCCTCTTCATCGGGGACGTACGCTCCGCGGCTCTGAACCGGGCGTTCGGCGCGGGCCTCGAACTGGCCCGCGCCCCGGAGCGGGCCCCGAGCGAGAAGGTGCAGGCACTCGTCGAGCGCCGCTGCTGCACGGGCACCGAACTCATCATCGACCCGAGCTACTTCACCTCGCTCGCCGACCGGCTGCCGCGCGTCGTCCATGTGGCCGTGCTGCTGCGGCGGGGGGCGCGTCGCACCGAGATGAACCGCTTCCGCTACGACGTGGTGATCCGCCTCGACCGGTTGCCCGCGGGCGTCACCGCTGTGCCCGAGTGGCGGCCCTGGGAGCGGGACCGCTGGGGCGCGGCCGAACTGCGCCGCCATCTTCGGGACGAGCGCCCTGCGGCGCTCGGGCTGCTCGGCGTGCCCAACGCGCGCGTTCTGGCCGACCATGTGGCCGCCGAGCTCCTTGCGCGGCCCGACCGCCCCGCCGTGGCGGGCGAGGTGCTCGCCAAGGCCCGCGCCGCGGCCACCGACGGGGTCGACCCCGAGGAGATCTGGGCGCTCGGCGACGACCTGCCCTACGCGGTCCGCCTCAGCTGGGCCCGTTCCCTGCCCGACGGGGCCTTCGACGTGAGCCTGGTCCGGGTCGAGGACGCGGCGGCCCCGGCACCGGAGGTCCGCTTCCCCGAGGAGCCCGCCCCGCCGCGCAGGCCCGTCAACCGGCCGTGGTACGGGCGGGTGGAGAACCTGAGCCCGGTCAAACTGCGTGCCCATGTACGGGAGCGGGGAGCCGAGTCCGTGATGCCGGGCCGGTTCGTGCTCCTGGAGTCGCTGCCCGGCGAGCACGGCGAGCATGGCGCCGCGTTCGACAAGGAGGCGTTGCGCTCGATCCAGTGGGCGTGATCCGGCCACGGCACAGTGACTGTTGTCACGTGTGAAACAGGCTATGGGCCCGTTCAGGTGGAGTAGCGGGGTAAGGGCCGCTCGGGCAATTTCCTTGCCATATGCATGGATTGGTCCGGCATATGGTGACCATAAGAGGTCGAGACCCCGTGGCTGAATAAGGGTAGCCGTAAAGCGCAGTGATAACAGTTTTCATATTGCAAAAGGTGTGCAAGTGCGGCGCTGGGGCGGAAGCGGCGGCTCCAGCGCTGCGTCCCGCCGCCCCGAAAGGAGGGGGAATCGCGCCAACCTAAAAGCGGAAGACTAGATTCCGTCAAATTTATGTAACGTTCACATAGGCTATGGCTCATAACGGCCCACGCTGTTCTGTGCGTTGCAGGCGCACCGGCGGATGTGATGACTCGTCTGATGGGGGAGCTGGCAATGCGGTGCGTAAGTGCGATACGAGCCGTGGATGGTCGGGAGGAAATGCTGTCGGCGCGGCCCAGACCAGGGGCGCGTAACAGCCGGATAAAACTGTTGCTCGGCGACGAACAGCCATTGGTGCGCCGCGGACTGCGCGCACTCTTCGAAAGCGATCCGGCGTTCCGGGTCCAGGGCGAGGCGGCCAACGGCGCCTCCTTGCTCGAACTGGCGAACACCCACCGGCCGGACATGGTGCTGATGGACGCGGACCTCCCAGGACCCGATGTCCTCGACGTCGTCCGCCGGCTCGTCGGAGACCGTCACGACGGCAGTACCGGCGTGGTCCTGCTTGCCTCCGAAGGCGGCCTGGCCGACGGATGCGTGCTCGGTGCCGCCCGCGCGGGGGTGCGCGGCTTCCTCTTCAAGCGGGAGTCCTCGGAGATCGTCTCCGGCGTACTGGACGTCGCCCGGGGCGGCGCCGCCATGAGTCCCGGCATCGTGGGCCAGGTGCTCAAGGCGCTGCGCCGCACCCACCGGCCACAGGCGCTGCGCCCGTCCGGTGAACTCGCCCTGCTCACCCCGCGCGAGATGCAGATCTTCCAGCTCGTCGCCCAGGGACTGACCAATCAGCAGATCGCGGACGTCCTCGTCCTCTCCGAGGCGACGGTCAAGTCCCACTTCAACCGCATCTGCCGCAAACTGGCCCTGCGCAACCGGGTCGACGCGGTGATCCTTGCCTACGAGATGGGCGTCGCGGGAGCCGTCACGGAACCCCGTTCCACCGCTTGAGGGAGCGGGGCGCCGGCCGGCCCGGCGCCCCGCGGCCCCTGGCTATGCCGTCGGGACTTGGCAGCCGTGCGCAGCGGCCAGCGTCCGGGCCACCTCCGCGGCCACTTCAGCAAGCCGTTCGTGCAGGTAGAAGTGGCCGCCGGGGAAGACATGTGAGGCGAATTCCCCGGCGGTGATCTCGCTCCAGCGGAGCATCTCCGCAGGGCTGACATGCGGGTCGTCCGTGCCGCAGTACGCCGAGACCGGGGCGGAGATCCGCGCCCGCGGGTCCGGCCGGTACGTCTCGATGAGGCGGTAGTCGTCCCGGATGGCGGGCAGGAACAGGGACCGGAAGTCGGCGCTGTCGAGGATGTCGCTCGACGTGCCCTCCAGCGCGCGCAAGTCCTCGACCAGGGCGTCGTCCGACAAGAGGTGCACCGCGGAGGCGAGGGCCGCGTGCGGTGCGGGCCGCCCCGACACGCACAGCCGCAGCAGCCCGCCAGGGCAGTCCCGCTCGATCCGCCGCGCCACCTCGAAGGCGACGGCGGCGCCCATGCTGTGCCCGAACAGCACCAGCGGCCGTTCCCGCGTCACCGGCAGCGCGGCGGCGATCTCGTCCGCGAGTGCCTCGATGCTCGGCGCGGGCGGCTCGTCGAACCGGTCCTCGCGTCCGGGGCAGCGCACCGCAAGAATTTCCACCTCGGGTGCGAGTTCCCGGGCCCACCCCTGGTAGGAACTGGCGCCGCCACCGGCGTGCGGAAAGCACACCAGGCGCGGCGCGCCCGGCTTCGCCCCGTGGCGGCGCACCCATCGCTCGGAACCTGCCATTTCGGCCGTCATGCTCCTTCTCCCGCATGTCCGTTGCCCGTGGCGCCGCAAAGGGGCATCGTCTTTCGCCCGGCTCTTCCCGGGAAATTCGCGGCCGCTTGAGGAGCCGCGATCGTACATATGGGCCGGGCATTGGACAAGGGCCGGGATAGCGCGGGGCGCGAGGCGGAACCACGGTTGGAGACACCGATGGCTACCGGAGTTGGACGACGCCCGCGTACCCCGCTGTTACGTTCGGCCGGGGCCGATGATGTCGGTTACCGGCTCCGTCGGACGACTTTGAATGCGGGAATTGCGGGAATCCCTCTCAGGGCGCCCGGCCCGCTGTCCCGAAGAGAGAAAACAGGGGACCCGCGCAGTGACGAGTACCGAGGACCGGACCGAGATATCCCCCGATGAGCAAAGGCGCGAACTCACCCGGCTGCTGCTGGCCGAGGCGGGAGTGCGGCGGCCGGATACGGCCCACGCCACCGTCGCCGTCCGGGAGCCGGGGAACGGCACCGCCGATGCGGCGCCCGCCCCGCTGACCGCCGCCGAGGAACGCATGTGGTTCCTGAGGCAGCTGCGGCCGGACGACATCGCCTACAACCTGTGCGGGGGCATCCGGCTCACCGGCCGACTCGACCTGGACGCGCTGGCCGCCGCCGTCACCGGCCTGGTGGCGGCGCACGACATCCTGCGCACCCGCTATCCGTCCGGCGACGACGGAGCACCGGTCCGCGAGGTGCTGCCCGCGCCGGACACGGTCCCGCTGGAGGTGACCGAGCTGGGCGACCTGCCCGACGACGAGCGCGTGTCCGCGGCGGAACGCGCCATCGAGCAGGAGGGGCGCAGGGCCTTCCGGCTCGATGACGAGACGCCGATGCGCCTGCGCGTGTTCCGCTTCACGCCGGCCGACCACGTACTCACCCTGACGGTCCACCACATCGCCTTCGACGACACCTCCTGGGGCCGCGTCCTCGACGAGCTTGCCGCCCGCTACGCCGTGGCGAGCGGCGCAGGAGGTTCCGTACCCGCCCGCCCCCACGTGCAGTACGCCGACTTCGCCCGGTGGGAGAGGGTGCAGCTCGACGACGGCGCCTGGGAACGCCAACTGGCGTACTGGAAGGGGCGCTTGGGCCAGCCGGCCGCCCCCCTCGCCCTCCCCGCCGACCATCCCCGCACCGGCGGCACCGACACGGACGGCGTCCGGCGCGACGCGCTTCTCGGCTCCGACGACAGCCGCGCCCTGCGGGAACTGGCCCGCCGGAGCGGGGCGACGCTGCACACCGCGCTGCTCGCCGGGTACCAGGCCGTCCTGCACCGCTGGAGCGGCGAGAGCGACATCGCGGTCGGCTCGCCCGTCGTCAACCGGGGCCGGACCGAGTTCGAGGACGTGGTCGGCAACTTCGGCAACACCGTCGTCCTGCGCACCGACCTCTCAGGCGCCGCCTCCTTCCGCGCGCTCCTCGCCCGTACCCGCGACACCTGCGCCGACGCCTTCGCCCACCAGGACGTCCCCTTCGACCGGGTCGTCGAGGCCCTGCGGCCCGCAGGCGCGGTCGGCCAGGCCCCGCTGTTCGACGCCGTGTTCTCCTTCGTCGCCGCGCGGCCCCGCCGGGTGGAGACCCCCTCCCTGACCTTCGCGGAGCACCCGCACCACAACGGCACCGCGCGCTTCCCGCTCGTCCTCGAAGTGCGCGAGGCCGCCGACGGGCTCGCCTTTGGACTCACCGGCCGGGGCGACCTCTTCTCGGCGACCGCGCTGGACCGGATGCTGGGCCACCTCCTGACGTTCCTGCGGGACGCGGTCGCCCGCCCGGACGCTCCGCTGGACGACCTGCGGCTGCTCACGGAAGCCGAGGAGCACAGGGCCCTGACCGAGTGGAGCCGCTCCCGCGAGGAGCCTCCCGAGGCACGGCCGCTGCACCGGCTGGTGGCCGAGCAGGCGGCCCGCACCCCCGACCTGGTCGCCGTCGCGGCGGACGGCACCACCCTCACGTACCGAGAACTGGACCAGCGGGCCGATGAGCTGGCCGCCCGGCTCAGGGCCGAAGGGGTGGGGCCCGAACGCATCGTGGGCGTGCACCTGGCCCGTACGCCGGCCCTGGTGGTCGCGCTGCTCGCCGTACTGAAGGCGGGCGGAGCCTTCATGCCGCTCGAACCGGACTGGCCCGCCCTGCGCCTGCGCTCCGTGGTGGAGCGGAGCCGCCCGCTGCTGGTCCTCACGGACAGCCGGCACACCGCGGCGCCACCACCGCTCGACGTGCCCGTGCTGGACCTGGCACAGCCCCCGGCCCCGGTCGAAGGACCGGACATCCCCGGCTGCGACCCTGCGATGGAGAACGTGGCCTACGTCATCCACACCTCCGGCTCCACGGGCACCCCCAAGGGGGTGATGATCCGTCACCAGGCCATTTCGAGCCGCCTGGTGTGGCAGTCCGCGCTCCTCGGCATGACCAGCGACGACCGTGTCCTGCACAAGGCGCCCATGGGCTTCGACATCTCCGTGAACGAGATCTTCCTGCCCCTGGTCAACGGTGCCCGCCTCGTCCTCGCGGACCCCGGCGCGCACGGTGACGTCGGATATCTGGCCGAGCTGATCGAGCGGGAACGCGTCACGTTCCTCTACATCGTCGCCTCGATGCTGGAGGTCCTCCTCGAACGCGACGACATCAGCCGTGCGGCCCGCTCGATCCGGCACCTGTGGTGCGGCGGCGAGGCGCTCACCCCCGCGCTCTACCGGCGTTTCCGCGAACGCCTCGACGCCACCATGTACCACGGCTACGGCCCCGCCGAGACGACCATCGGGATCAGCTGCCAGGTCTTCGACGAGGAGGAGGACGGCGCGGTCGTCACCCTCGGCAGGCCCAACCCCAACGCCCGCCTGTACGTGCTCGACCTGTCCATGCGGCCCGTGCCCGTGGGCGTCGTGGGAGAGATCCACATCGGCGGCATGCCGCTGGCCCGCGGCTACCTGAACGACCCGGCGCGCACCGCCGAGTCGTTCGTGCCCGACCCGTTCGGCGTCGAGCCCGGCGGGCGCCTCTACCGGACCGGTGACCTGGCCCGCTACCGCGAGGACGGGCGCGTCGAGTTCATCGGCCGCGCCGACCACCAGGTCAAGGTGAGGGGCTTCCGCATCGAACTGGGCGAGGTGGAGGCGGCCCTCGCCGCCCACCCGGCCGTACGCCAGGCCGTCGCCCTGGTGCGTTCCGGGGAACCGGGCGGAGACCGGCTCGCGGCGTGGTGCGTGGCCGAACAGCCGGTGGCGGAGGCCGAGTTGCGTGCGTGGCTCGCGGCCCGCCTTCCGCACTACGCGGTCCCCGGTGAACTGCGCCTACTGCCCGCGTTGCCGCTGACCGCCGCAGGAAAGACGGACCGCGCCGCGCTGCTCGCCCTGGAGCCGGCCCCTGCCGCCGCCGTCGCCGTCGTGGACCCTGAGAACGACCTCGAACGCGCGGTCGCCGCCGTGTGGACCGAACTGCTCGGCCGGACCGACCTCGGCACCCGGCACAACTTCTTCGACGTGGGCGGCCATTCGCTGCTGCTCGTCCGCGCGCAGAACCTGTACAAGCGCCGCCTGGGCCGCGACATCCCCCTGGTGGAGCTCTACGACCACCCCACCGTGGCCGCGCTCGCGGCCCACCTCTCCCGGGACCCGGGCAAGGGCGGTGACCCGGAGCTGGAACGCGTACGGGCCCGCGCCCGGCGCCGCAGGCAGCGCGGGACCGGAGGAGCGGCGGGCACGGCCGGGACCCCCGAGGTCCCCGGTGAGAGGACGTGATGAGGACCGTGGACAACGCACTGGCATCCGGCGCCGAGGCGCCCCGGGAGGCACACCCGGACAACGACATCGAGAACGGCACCGGCAGGGAGAACGGCACCGACATCGAGAACGGCACCGACATCGCCGTCATCGGCATGGCCGGACGCTTCCCGGGCGCGCGCGACCTGACCGCCTTCTGGGAGAACCTGACGGCGGGACGTGAGTCGGTCGCACCGATCGACGACGCCGACTACCTCGCGGCGGGCGGCGACCCCGAGCTGCTCGACGATCCCTACCTGGTCAGGATGGCCTCCGTCGTCGACGGCATCGAGGAGTTCGACGCCGCGTACTTCGGCTACCCGCCCGCGGAGGCGGAACTCCTCGACCCGCAGCAGCGGCTCTTCCTCGAATGCGCCCACCACACCCTGGAACACGCCGGCTACGGCCCGGGCACCACCGAAGGCCTGGTGGGCGTGTACGCGGGAGCCCAGCAGAGCCGCTACTTCCTCGACCACGTCTACCCCCGGCTGCGGGCCGGGGACGGCCTGGCCCTGCACCACGCCCAGCTCGGCAACGTCAACAGCACCCTGGCCACCCGGGTCAGCTACGAACTCGGCCTGAACGGCCCCAGCCTGTCCGTGCAGACCGCCTGCTCGACCTCGCTCGTCGCGGTGCACCTCGCCTGCCAGGACCTGCTCGACGAGCGCTGCGACGTGGCGCTCGCCGGCGGTGTGTCCCTCAACCCGGCCCTGCGCCAGGGGTACCGCTACGTGCAGGACGGCCCGTTCTCCCGGGACGGCCGGTGCCGCCCCTTCGACGCCGACGCCACCGGCATGACCGGGGGCGAGGGCGTGGGCGCCGTGCTGCTCAAGCGGCTGGCCGACGCCCTCGCCGACGGCGACCACATCCACGCCGTCATCAAGGGCACCGCGGTCAACAACGACGGCGACCGCAAGGTGGGTTTCGCCGCCCCCAGCGTCGTCGGCCAGGCCGAAGTGATCGTCACCGCCCGGACCCTGGCGGGAGTGGACGCCGACACCATCGGCCTCATCGAGGCGCACGGCACGGGCACACCGGTCGGCGACCCCATCGAAGTCGCGGCGCTGGCACGGGCGTTCGCCCTCGACACGGACCGTACCGGCTACTGCGCGCTCGGTTCGGTCAAGAGCAACATCGGGCACCTGGACGCCGCGGCGGGCATCGCGGGGCTGATCAAGGCCGTCCTCGCCCTGGAGCACCGCACCGTGCCGGCGTCCCTGAACTTCCGCACGCCCAACCCCCACCTGTCGCTCGACACGACCCCCTTCTACGTACCCACGACGACCCGTCCCTGGGCGGAACAGTCCCACCCGCGCCGCGCCGGGGTCAGCTCCCTGGGGATCGGCGGCACCAACGCGCACGTCATCCTGGAGGAGGCACCCACACTCACGCCCCCGCCTGCCTCCGCCCCGATCGCCGAAACCCCGGCCGAACACATCCTCGTCCTCTCCGCCCGCACACCCGAAGCGCTCGACGACCTCGGCCACCGGCTCGGCCGACGCCTCAAGGACGAGCCGGGCCTCGCCCTGGCCGACGTGGCCCACACGCTCCGCGCGGGCCGCCGCGCCCACCCCCACCGGCGCGCCGTCGTCGCCCGCGACACCGCGGAGGCGGCCCGCGCGGTCGCCCCCGGCGGCCCGGCCCACCAGGCGGTCCCCGGCCGCCCGGTCGTCTTCCTCTTCCCTGGCGCGGGATCGCAGCACCCCGGCATGGGCCGCGACCTGTACGACCGCGAACCCGTCTTCCGCGAGCAGATCGACCGGTGCGCCGACATCCTGCGCCCGCACCTGCCCACCGACCTGCGCACGATGCTGTACGAGGACGAGCCAGCGGCCGGCGGGGTCTTCCCGGCCCTCCTGTCCACCGAGTACGCGCTCGCCCGGCTCGTCATGTCCTGGGGCCTGCGCCCCGCGGCGCTGCTCGGCCACAGCCTCGGCGAGTACACCGCGGCCTGCGTGGCCGACGTGCTGCGCCTGGAGGAGGCCCTGCCGCTGGTCGTACGGCGCGAGGAACTGTTCGCACGCGCTGCCGGAGGCGGCGGCATGCTGGGCGTGGCCCTCGACGAGAGAGGGGCGGCCCGCCTTGACGCGGAACTCTCGCTCGCCGCCGTCAATGGCCCCCGCGCCTGCGTCCTCGCGGGACCGGAAGCCGCGCTCGCCCGCGCCGAACGGCGGCTGACGGAACAGGGCGTCGACCACCGGCGCATCCGCTTCGGCGCGGCGGCCCACTCCGCCCTGCTCGACCCGGTCCTCGACACCTACGCGCAGGCGCTGAGCACCGTCCGGCTCGGCGCCCCCCGCATCCCGTACGTCTCCAACCTCACCGGCACCTGGGCCACCGCCGAACAGGCCGCGGACCCCGCCGCCTGGGTGCGCCACACCCGCGAACCGGTGCGGTTCTCCGACGGCCTGCGCACCCTGCTGGCCGAGGGCGACCCGCTCGTCCTCGAAGTCGGCCCCGGACGCGCCCTCTCCACACTGACCCGGGGCCTGGCCGCTCCCGGCACGCCGGTGCTGCCGTTGATGCGCCACCCCCAGGCCCAGGAGCCGGACCGGCGCACGCTGCTCCAGGCCGTGGGAGACGCCTGGAGCCATGGCGCGGACATCGACTGGAACGCCCTGACCACCGGCCCCGCCCCCCGCCGTGTCCCACTGCCCGGCTACCCCTTCGCCCGCACGCGGCACTGGATCGACGTCCAGGCGCGCACCGCGCCCGCCGCACCGGCCGGGCCCCCGGCTCCCGCGCAGGCGGAACGGTTCCCGGTCGAACTCTCCGCACACCTGGAGTGGATGACCACCGCCGAGCGGCACCTGCGCACCGAGCACGCCGCCCGCAGGCTCCCCGCCGAACTGACCCGGAACCTCGACGCCCTGGCCACGGCCCATGTCTGCGCGCTGCTGCGCCGGGCAGGCGTCCCCACAGCCCCGGGCGCCGTCGTCGAACGCGCCACCGTCCATGAGGCGTTCCGCACCGTCCCGGCCTATCGTCCCTTCGTGGACGCCCTGTTGGGCCTGCTGGCCGACGACGGCATCCTCACCGCCGACGCCGACCGGCTGCGCTTCACCCCGGCCGCCGCCGACGTCGGCGACCCGGCCGTGCTCACCGCGGGCATCGTCCGGGACCACCCCGACCAGGCCGACGACCTCGACTACCTCGACCACTGCGTACGCCACTACCCGCAGGTGCTCTCCGGAGCCCTGGCGGGCACCGAAGTGCTGCTCCCCGAAGGCAGCGACGAACGCCAGCGGGCCCTGATCGACCGCCGCCTCGCCTTCAGCGACATCCCGCTCTACCGCGGGCTCATCGCCCGGACGGTCGCCAGGCTCGCCGCCGAGGCGGGCGGGCGCCCCGTGCGCGTCCTGGAGATCGGTGCCGGCCGCGGCTACCTCACCTGGGACGTGGCCGAAGAGCTGCGTTCGCTGCCCGGCGTCGAGTACCACTTCACCGACCTGGGCCGCTCCTTCGTCCTGGACGGCCAACGCCAGGCGCGCGAACAAGGTCTGACGGCTCTTCAGTTCGGGGTTCTCGACATCACCCGCGACCCGGCGCCCCAGGGCTATCCGGCCGCCTCCTTCGACCTCGTCCTCGCCTTCAACGTGCTGCACGCCACCCCCGACCTGCGCCAGGCCGTGCGCCACGCCGCCGGACTCCTCGTCCCCGACGGAGTGGCGATGCTCCTCGAAGCGTCCCGGCAGCAGCGCTGGTCACTGATGACGACCGGCCTGTACGAGGGCTGGTGGTACTTCGACGACGACCTGCGCGAAGGGTCCCCGCTGGTCGGGCCAGAGGTCTGGCGGGACCTGCTGCGCGCCGAGGGCCTCGCCGACGTCACCACCTTCCCCGGTTCCGCCGCCGACGACGAGAGCGACCACACCCTGGTCGTCGCCCGGCGCGGCGCGGCGCCCCGCGCCGCCACCGGCCCCTCGTCCGCCGCCGTCGGCCGCTCCTTCAACCGGCGCCCCGACCTGTCCGTGGCCTACACCGCCCCGGCGACCCCGCGCGAGAAGGAGGTCGTCACGGTCTGGGAGGAGGTGCTCGGCATCGACGGCATCGGCGTCCACGACAACTTCTTCGATCTGGGCGGCGAATCCCTCCTGGCCATGCAGCTGATGGCGCGCCTGCGCGACCGGTGCGGCGCCGAACTGTCACTGCGCCGCATCTTCGACGCCCCCACCGTCGCCGACCTCGTCCCCCTCCTCGAACAGGCCGCACCGGCCGCCGCCGGCCGTATCCGCCGCAGCGCCCGCCGCGGCACGCCGCAGGCCGCGACGGCCGCAACGGCCGCAAACGTCCGGGGCGACACCTCCGAGCAGCACGACAAGACCGAGAGGACGCAGCAGCCGTGACCCTGGCCGAGCACCCCGAGTCCAACACCCCCGCCGACGCCGGGCCGCTGCGCTTCCCCGCCTCCTACGCCCAGCAGCGCATGTGGTTCTTCCACCACCTGCAGCGGGACAACCCGTACTACAACATCCCGCTCGCGCTGCGCTGGTCGGGCCGGGTCGACGTGGCCGCGCTGCGCCTCGCCCTTGAGCAGGTCGTGGCGCGCCACGAGATCCTGCGCACCACCTTCACCACGCAGAACGGCGAACCGCACCAGGTCGTGGCCCCCTCCGGTACGGCGGCTCTCGACACCGTGGAACTGGCGCCCGAGCAGGAGCGGCAGTGGGCCCTGGACTGGGTGGACCGGCCCTTCGATCTGACCCGCGGACCGCTGCTGCGCGCCGCGCTCATCACCACGGGACCCGACCGGCACCTGCTGATCCTCTGCCAGCACCACATCATCACCGACGGCTGGTCGCTCAACCTCCTCACGAAGGAGCTGACCGCCTTCTACCGCGAGCGCCTCACCGGCGAGCCCAACGGCCTCCCGGCGCTGGAGATCCAGTACGCGGACTTCGCCGACTGGCAGCGCGACCGGCTCGCCGGAGATGAACTGGAGCGCCAACTCGGGTATTGGCGCGCACAGTTGAGCGGCGATCTGCCGACCCTGGAGCTGCCCGTGGACCGGCCGCGCCCCGCGGAGCAGACCTTCCGCGGTGCCCGCGTCGATCTCGCCCTGCCCGCCGAGCTCACCGAGGCCCTCACCGCACTCGGCCGCGCCCACCGCGCCACCCTGTTCATGACCCTGTTCGCTGGCGTCAGCGCACTGCTGCACCGGTACACCGGGCAGGACGCCGTGCTGATGGGCTCTCCGGTGGCAGGCCGCGACCAGGTCGAGACCGAAGCGCTGCTCGGCCTGTTCGTCAACACCCTCGTACTCCGCGGCGACCTGTCCGGCGAACCGACGTTCGCCCAACTGCTCGGCCGCGTACGGCAGATGTGTACCGATGCCTTCGCCCACCAGGACGTACCGCTCGACAGGCTGGTGGAGGAGCTCCAGCCGGACCGCGACGCGAGCCGCACCCCGCTGTTCCAGACCCTCTTCGCGCTCCAGAGCGGCCCGGACACCGAACGCGCCCTGCCCGGCGCCCAGTTGCGGGCGGAGGCGCTGCCCCGCGCGTCCACCCGCTTCGACCTGGAGTTCCACCTCTGGCAGGACGGCGGGCAGCTGCGCGGCACCATCGTGTACAGCACCGACCTCTTCGCCGAGGCCACGGTGCGCGGCCTGGCGGACCATCTGCACCGCCTCCTCGCCGAGGCCGTACGCACCCCCGAACGCCCCGTGTCGGACCTGCCCCTGCACGACGCCGAGGCCCTCCCGGCCCCGCCCGCCCTCGCACCCGACACCGTCCCGGCACGCCTCGCCGCACAGACGCTGCGCACCCCGCGGGCGACGGCCCTCACGACAGGCACGGGCCGGCACACGTACACGGATCTCGCCGAGCGTGTACGGGCCGCCGCCCACTGGCTGCACGCCCAGGGGCTGCGCCACGGCGACCGCGCCGCCCTGTGCCTGCCGCCGGGAGCTCTCTCCGTGACGACGGCGCTCGCCCTGCTGCGGCTCGGCGTGGTCTGCGTACCGCTCGACCCCGCGACACCCGAACCGGCCGCCCGCGCCTTCATCGCCGACAGCGGGGCGAGTGTCCTGCTCACCGCGGGGCCGCCCTCCTGGACGCACACCCCGCCCGTCCTGGACCTCACCGGCCTGCCGGTCACCCGGCCCGACGGCGCCGACGACCCGGCCGGTCCGCCCGTGCGCCCCACCGACCCCGCCGTAGTCGTCCACGGCGACCACGGGCCCGTACCGGTCACCCACGCCCAGCTGTGCGACACCGTGGACTGGCTCCAGCGCCGCACCCCGCTCACCGCCGACGACATCGTCCTGCACCACCGGCCGGACGCGCTGCTCTGCGCCGTCCACGCCATCCTGTGGCCCCTGCTGCACGGCGCGGCCGTCCACCCGGCGCCGTCGGCCGACGACACCCCGGCGACCGTCGCGTTCCTGCCGCCCACCGCACTGGCCACCGGGGCCGTCGCCCGGCTGCGCCTGGTCCACACCTCGGGCGGCCTGCTGACGGCCCGCCTCGCCGACCGGTTCCACGCCGCCACCGGCGCCGCGCTGCACCGCCTGTGGCCGCTCCCCGAAGCAGGCGGCTACGTCGCGGCCCTGCACTGCGCACCGGGCCTGGCCGGCCACGAGCTGAGCACCGGTGAGCCGGGCAACCGCCCCGCCGCCGTCGTCGACTCCCGCTCCCGGCCCCTCGCGCCCGGCATCCCCGGCCTGCTGCACGTTGCCGCCCCCGAGCGGCCCTTCTCCTGGCGTTGCCGTCGCCTGCCCGACGGCCGCATCGCCCTCGACGACACCGCAGGCCGCGTACGCCGCGACGGCCTCGGCGCCGACCCCGCCGACATCGAGAACGCCCTGCTGCGCGAGGAGTCGCTCGGCGCCTGCGCGGTCCTGGCCCGCACCACCACCGACGGCGTCGAGGAACTGGTCGCCTACGTGGTGCCCACCGGAGCCTTCCACCCCGCCCGGCTGCGCGACCACGCCCGCTCGCTCCTGCCCGCCCCCCTGGTGCCGAGCGCCTACGTCGCGGTCACCTCCCTGCCCCGCACCCGCGACGGCCACCTCGACGAAGCCGCGCTGCGGGCTCTTCCGGTCCTCGACGAGGAGTTGATACGGCAGTGGGAGCGGGCGCTGCCCTCCGCGAAGGTCACCCTGACCGAGGACACCACCGCGACCTCCGAGGGCCGCGTACACACCGACATTCCCGGCCCGCACGCCAACGACGGTAAGGCGGAGGGCAGTTCGGGCCCCCTCGTGGACTCGGCCGGTTCCCGCACCACCACCGACGCGACCGCCCGACCGGCCCTGTCCACCGGACCCGGCGACGCGGTGCCGGACGTGGCGACCCTCCCCGAGGCGCTGCACCGCGCCGCCGCCCGCGGTGGGGGCGGCATCCTGCTCCTCGACCACCAGGGGGAGGCGCGCGAACTGGACTACGCCACGCTCGCCGCCGAAGCCGGGCGCGTGCTCGGTGGGCTGCGGGCGGCGGGCCTGACCGCGGGCGACCGCGCCCTCCTGCAGTGCCCCGACCACCGTGACTTCCTCGTCGCGTTCTGGGCCTGTGTGCTCGGCGGCATCGTGCCCGTCCCCCTGGCGCCCATCACGCCGGGCCAGGACGGACCCGCCGCCGACCGGCTCGCCGGGGCCCTCGAACTGCTGGGCGCGCCACTCGTCCTCACCGATGGCGCGACCGCCACCGCCCTGGCCGAGACCGCCGCCCGCCGCGCCTGGACCACGGTGCCGCGCCTCGGCATCCTGGACGAGCTGCGCGCCGCGGCCCCCGGCGCACCGCACCCCGCCGGCCCCGACGACGTGGCGCTGCTCCTGCTGACCTCGGGCAGCACCGGCGCCCCCAAGGCGGTCGCGCTGCGCCACCGCAACGTACTCGCCCGGTCCGCCGCCACCAGCGCCGCCAACGGCTTCGGCCCAGGGGAGGTGTCCTTCAACTGGATGCCCCTGGACCACGTCGGGGGCGTCGTGATGTTCCACGTCCGGGACGTCTACCTCGGCTGCCGCCAGGTGCACGCACCCACCGCGTGGATCCTCCAGGAGCCGCTGCGCTGGCTGGAGACGGTCAACGCCTGCCGCGCGACGCTGACATGGGCGCCCAACTTCGCGTTCGGCCTGGTCAACGACCGCGTCGCGGAAGCGGCCGGGGCGGACTGGGACCTGTCGTGCCTGCGCTTCATCCAGAACGCCGGGGAAGCGATCATGCCGCGCGTCGCCCGGCGGTTCCTGGCCGCCCTGGCGCCGTTCGGCCTGCCCGCCACCGCCATGCGCCCCTCCTGGGGCATGTCCGAGACCTCGTCGGCCGTCACGTACTCCGACGCCTTCACCCTCGCCACCACCAGCGACGACGCCTCCTTCACCGAGGTCGGCCGCCCGCTGCCGGGCACCACCCTGCGCATCGTCGACGAGCACGACACGACGCTGCCCGAGGGCACACCGGGCCGCCTGCTGGTCAAGGGCCCCACGGTCACCTCCGGCTACCACGACAACCCGGAGGCCAACCGGGCCGCGTTCACCGACGACGGCTGGTTCGACACCGGCGACCTGGGGGTTCTCCGCGACGGGGCCCTCACCATCACCGGGCGCGCCAAGGACGTACTCATCATCAACGGCGTGAACCACTACTGCCACGAGATCGAGTCCGTGGTGGAGGAACTCGACGGCGTCGAGAACTCCTTCACCGCCGCGTGCGCGGTCCGCGACCCCGGAGCCACCACCGACGACCTCGTCCTCTTCGTCCACCTGCGGGTCGGCCCCGCCGATCCCGCGGACGCCATCCGGGAGATCCGCGCCCACCTCGTGCGGCGCAGCGGCCTCAACCCGCGCCACGTCCTGCCCGTGGACCGCGAGGAGATCCCCAAGACCGAGATCGGCAAGATCCAGCGCTCCAAGCTGCGGGACCGCTTCCACGCGGGCGACTTCGCCGACCTGATCCGCGCCACCGACCTCGCCCTGGGCAACGAGCGGACCCTGCCCAACTGGTTCTACGAGCGGCGCTGGCGCCCCGCCCGCCCGCAGCGGGCACCCCGCTCCCACGCCACGGCCCTGGTCCTGACCGACCGACTCGGCCTCGCCGACGCCCTCTTGACCCGGCTCGCCGCGGACGGGCGCACCGCCGCCCGCGTCGACCTCGGCGCGGACCACGCCCGGATCGTCCCCGGCCACTACCGCATCCGCCCCGACCACCGCGACGACCACGACTGGCTGTTCGGCGCCCTCGCCGCCGACGGACTCACCCCCGGCGAGATCGTCGACCTCACCACCTACGCGCCGCCGGCCCCCGCCGACCCCGACAGGACCGTGCCCGCCGCCACCGCCTGCTTGATCCACCTCGTGCAGGCCCTCGCCGCCCACCGCGCCGCCGACGACGCCGACGTCACCCTGCGGGTCGCCGGACGCCACACCCAGCACGCCCTGCCCGGCGACCGCCCCGACTGCGACCGGGCCGCCCGCCTCGCGCTGCTCGTCAGCCTCGGCCAAGAGCTCTCCTGGCTCAACGCCTCCCACCTCGACCTGCCCGGCGACGGCACACCCGCAACCGACCTGACGCATCTGCTCGCCGAACTGGACGCCCGCCCCGGCGAACCGGAAGCCGCCGTACGAGAGGGCCGCCGCCTCACCCCGCGCCTCGCCCAACTGCCGAGCACCCCCGCGAAGACCGGCTCACCGCTGCGCCGCGGCGGCCTGTACGTCGTCACCGGTGGTCTCGGCGGCCTCGGCGCCGAAATCTGCGCCCACCTGCTCGACGCCTACGACGCCCGGCTGCTCATTCTCGGCCGCACCGAGCTGCCGCCGGACTCCGCGGCACCGGACGACCCTGCCGCCCGGTCCCGCCTGGAGACCCTGCGTTCGCTGCGATCCCGCAGCGACGACGTCCTGTACGCCACGGCCGACGTCTGCGATCCGGAGCAGACGCGCGCCGCCCTGGACCTCGCCCGCGCCCGCTGGTCACAGGAGCCCTGTGCGGTGCTCCACCTCGCGGGGACCTTCCGCCAACAGCCGTTCCTCACCCAGAGCGTCGACGACCTCGCCGGAATCCTCGCGCCCAAGACCACCGGCACCCAGGTCCTCCTCGACTGCCTCGCCGACAGCCCGGAAACGGTCCTCATCGGCTTCTCCTCCGTCAACGGCACGCTCGGCGCGGCCCTGGCGAGCGCGTACGCGGCCGCCAACGCCCACCTGGACGCCAGGGCGCACCAAACGGGGAGCCCGCGCGTCCGCAGCCTCGCCTGGAGCCTGTGGGAGGAGACCGGCATGAGCCGCGGCCACCACCTCACCGAACCCAGCCGGGCCCGCGGGTACCATCCCATCGGCAAGGGCGAGGGGCTGCGGGCCTTCCTCCACGCCCTGCGCCACGACCGCCCCCACGTGCTGGTCGGACTCGACGCCTCCAAGCCGTTCATCCGCAGCCGTCTCGACGCTCCCACGCGCCCGGTGCACCGCCTGAGCGCACACACCTCCGCGCCCCCGGAGCCGGGGGCGGTGACGCTTCCCGACCGGTACGGCCTCGCCACCACCTGCGCGCCGGCCGACGCCTGCGGCGACTCCTCGTCCGGCACAGCCGCCGCGCCGGCCGGACCCACCCAGGAACTCGTCGCCCGCACCTGGTGCGACGTCCTCCACCTCGACCGGGTGGGCCCGCACGACAACTTCTTCGACCTCGGCGGACACTCCCTGCACCTCGCCCGCGTACACAACCTCCTCGAAGCGGCCCTCGAACGGCCCTTCTCGATGGTCGACCTCTTCCGCCACTCCACCGTCGCGAGCCTCGCCGCGTTCCTCGACACCCCGGCCGCGCCGCCTCCCACCCGAGCCGCGGCCCAGGCACGGGCCGACCGCCGCCAGTCGGCCCGAAACCGACGACGGCCCCGATGAGACCCGGCCGTGACTAGCGCGCCCCGTCCGGCCCGGCCGCCGCCCGGCGCAGCGCGGTGAGGAGTTTCCGGTTGCTCTCACCTTTGAGTACGTACGCGACGGCGCCGGCGCTCGTCATCTGCTCGACGGAGCCCTTGTCGTCGTACGCGGAGAACGCCACGATCCTGCTGGCCGGTGAACACCGTGAGATGCCCCTGGCCACGGTGTGGCCGCCACCGGGGAAGCGGACGTCCAGGACGACGAGGTCCGGCCGGTGGCGGCTCGCGAGCCGAAGCGCCTGCTCGCTGTCGCACGCGGTGCCCACGACCTCCAGATCGGGCTGGGCCCGCACGACCTCCATGAGGGTCTCCAGGAGCAGGGCGTTGTCATCGCACAGGAGCACGGTCCACGGCGCGCCGGGGGAGCCGGGCGGCGGCGTCCCGGTCACGGCGCACCGTCCTTCGGCGCGGGCTCCGGCATGGGAAGGGGGTTGGGCACCCAGAACTCGACGGTCGTTCCCGTGCCGGGCCGACTGCGCATGGACCACCAGCCTCCCGCCGTCTCGGCCCTCTCCCGCATCTCGATGACCCCGAAATGGTTCTGGGTGCCGTCCTGGGACATCGGTATGCCGGTCCCGTCGTCCGCGACGCGCGTCACGATTCCCCCGTCGGCGGACGCGACATGGACGTCGACCTTGCTCGCCCGCGCGTGCTTGTGCACGTTCAGCAGTGCTTCCTGGACGATGCGGAAGATGGTGATGGCGGTCTCGGGCGTGGGCTGGCGGTCCAGCCGGTGCTCGAAGGAGAAGGCCATGCCCCAGGAGGAGCCCACGACGTCCTCCAGGTGGCTGGAGAGCCCCTCGACCAGGCCGTGCCGGTCGATCCCCGGCGGATGCAGCCGGAAGGTCAGGCTGCGCAGGCGGCCGATCGCTTCGCGCACCGACGTGTCCAGACGCCGCAGTTCGGCCGCGTGCGCCTCCGGCACCTGCTCCGCGAGCAGTTCCAGCCGCATGCCGACGGCGACCATGGCCTGGATGGAGTCGTCGTGGACGTCCCACGCGATGCGGCGCCGTTCCGTCTCCTGCGCCTGGACCAGGTGGTCGAACAACCGCCGCCGCTCGCTGAGGGCGTGCTGCGCCGCCCGCTGTTCGGACATGTCGCGGGTGACCTTGCCGAATCCCTGCAACACGCCCTTCTCGTCCCACAAGGCGGTGATGACCACGTTCGCCCAGAACCGGGAGCCGTCCTTGCGCACCCGCCACCCCTCGTCCTCGAGGCGGCCGTCGGCCACGGCGGTCTCCAGCTCCCACTGCGGCTTGCCCGACGCCTGGTCCTCGGGCGGGTAGAAGACCGAGAAGTGCTGCCCGACGATGTCCGTGGCCTGGTACCCCTTGATCCGCTCCGCCCCCGCGTTCCAGCTGATGATGTAGCCCTGCGGGTCGAGCATGAAGATGCCGTAGTCCAGAACGCCCTGGACCAGCAGGGTGAAGGCCGCTTCCGACAGCGGAGCCGCCTGCTTCCGTGCCATCTTCGGCACTCGCGAGTCCCGCGTCATGTGACGAGCCCTTCCCGGCGCGCGATCACCACGGCTTCCAGCTGGGAGCGCGCACCCAGCTTCTCCAGTACGCGCTGGACGTGATTGCGCCCGGTGTTGAGGGCGAAGCCCAGCCGGTCGCTGATCTCGGCGGTGCTGCGGCCTTCCGCGAGCAGATGCAGGACCTCCCGCTCCCGCGGCGTCAGGTTCCCGCCGACACTCGCCGTCCTGCCGGTCAGCTGCCCCAGCACGTCGCCCAGCAGATCCTGGCCGAACACGACCTCGCCCGCCGCCACCCGGCGTACGGCGTCCTCCAGTTCGCTCAGTCCGCGGGCCTTCAGGATCAGCCCTGCCCCGCCCGTCTCCACGACGCGCGCGGCCACCGACCCGCTCGCCTCGCCCGCCAGCACCAGTACGCGCGCGTCCGGCACGACGGCCAGCAGATCGGCGATGGCGGCGACCCCGTCACCGTCCGGCAGGCGCCGGTCCATCAGGACGACGTCCGGATCGCACCGCCTCGCGTCCGCCAGCGCCGACTCCACCGACGCCGCGCGCCCCACGATCCGCAGATCGGGCGACCGCTCCAGGGCGAGGCAGATCGCCTCGGCCACCATGTCGTGGTCCTCGACCAACAGAACCCTGACGGGACGGCCCGGACGATCCGGACCGCCCGATTGGCCCGGACGACTGTGCGGGGAAGGAGAAGGCATCGACGCATCCTTGCAGGTGGCGGACCGCACGATCATGCCAGAAGGTCCCCGAAGGCCGACTCGGCGGCGGCCACCGCCGGGGCGGGGCGCCTTCCCGCCGCACCCGAAGCGGCGCGGGCCGACGCCGCGTGCGCGGGTGTGCCGTGCGTGGTGAGGAGGGCGTCGGCCCCGAGCAGCGAGAGCAGCCGCCCCAACTGCGTACCGATCCCTTCCACGAGCAGGTCCGCACCGGACCGGAGGATCAGGATCCGGGCCGTGAACAAGGCGTTCACTCCGGCGCAGTCGCAGAACGAGACACCGCTCAGGTCGAGGCAGAGCCTCGTCGGCCGCTTCGCCAGACACGTCGCGACCGCGTCGTGGACGTATGGAGCGGTGTCCAGGTCGAGTTCGCCGGCGAGAGTCACCCGGGCCTCGCCCGAATGAACAACAGCATGTGACGTGAACGGGTAAACGGTCACCGTGTCCCGCACCTCTCCGTGCTCACGTGCGGCGCGTACCGGCACGCAGCGCGCTCCCCAGGCCCCTCCCTGCGAAGAGGCCACCTGATGTCAACTGCGGCTTCGCTGCCTCATAGTGCGAGGAGCTCAGCCTCGGTCTAGTGAATCCGCACTAGGCGACGAAGTCAACGTAGGCCCACGGAGCGTGACGGCAGAGTGTCAGCATGCCCCCGGGTGGTCCCGGCAACACCCCGCACACGCCGCCTGGCCGCACTGTCCGAACGCCCCGTGTGCGCCAGAGTCGTGGGGGCCGGCGGACACGGCCGACGGCATCACAAGGCGGAGGGGGAGCAGCATGTACGAAGTGACAGCCGGGGCACGTCTCGGGGTACGTCGCGGGCCACGTCGCGGCATGGCCCGACGGGGCTTCCTGGCCGGGACCGTCGCCGTGACGGGCACGGCGCTGACAGGGACGGCGCCGACATGGACCGCACACGCGGCCGGTACGAAGTCCGAAGGCGGCGCGGGCCGCGGCCAGTTGGCGTTCACCCACGTCACCGTCATCGACGGATCGGGCGCACCCCCGGCCCCCGACATGACGGTCGTCGTCGAGGGTGGCCGCATCACGGGACTCGGCCCGACCGCACGGACCCGGCTCCGCCCGGGCACCCGCACCGTCGATCTGACCGGCAAGTACCTGATCCCGGGACTGATCGAGGCCCACACCCACAGCGACGGCCCGGAGACGGTGATCCCCGCGCTGTACGCCCTCACCGGTGTCACGACGGTCCGGGAGATGCGGGGCCAGGCGGTCCACCACGAGTGGCGCGCGAAGATCCGCTCGGGAGCGCTGCTCGGCCCCCGCTGGGTCGTCGGCAGCCCCATCGTCGACGGCGCGCCCTCCCTGTGGGCGGCGGACGTGGGCCCGACCGTCGAGGTGCGCGACGCGGCAGAGGCCCGGCGTGCCGTACGGCGGGTCAAGCGGGAGGGCGCGGACTTCGTCAAGGTGTACTCCCGCCTGTCCCGCGAGGCGTACTTCGCCCTCGCGGACGAGGCCAGGCGCCAGGGCATCCCCCACCTCGGGCACTGCCCCGACACCGTACGGATCACGGAGGCGAGCGCCACCGGCCACCGCACCATCGAGCACCTGCACGCGCTGCTCCTCGCGACCTCACGGCACGAGAAGGAGATACGCCGCCGCCTGGCCGCCGTACGGACCGATCCGCACGACCCCAGCAGCCTGTCCCGCTATCAGAGCTGGTTCCAGCAGGTGCATCCTCTCGAATGGCGGGCGGTGCGCGGCTACGACCGGGAGCGGGCCGACGCCCTCTTTCGCGGGCTCGCGGCCGACGGGACCGCGGTCGTCCCCACGCTCAGCGTGCACCGCAACCTGGAGCTGCCCGACGACGTCCCGTCCCGGGCCGAGGAGTGGAAGTACCTGCCCGCCTGGCAGGTGGAGAGCTGGCCGGACCAGCTGACGGCCCTGACCGGCGGCCGTACCCCCGAACAGGCCCGGCGGATACGCCAGATCTTCGCGCACCGGCTCCGCCTCGTCAGCGAGCTGCACGGCGCGGGCGTGCGCCTCGCGGCGGGCACCGACACCGGCACCGGATACCTCGTCCCGGGCTTCGCCCTCCACGACGAACTGGCGCTGCTCGTATCGGCCGGGCTCACCCCGGCCGATGCCCTGCGCTCGGCCACACGGGACGCCGCCCGCGTCCTCGGCCTGCCCGCCGTCGGCACCGTGGCCCGCGGACACGCCGCCGATCTGCTGGTCCTCGACGCCGACCCGCTGCGGGACATCCGCAACACCCGTCGCATCCACGGCGTGGTCGTCGACGGCCGATGGATCCCGCCGGAGGAACGCCGCCGGCTCCTCGCGGCGGTGGAACGGGCCGCCGCGAGCACCCCGCCTCCCGAGGAGGGCGCGGCCATCAGGGGCTGCGGCTGCGGCGCTCATCCCTGACGTGCGGGCCGCTGGGCTCCCTCACCCCGTCGCTGCAGGCCTGTGGGACGCGCGCCGCGACCTGACCGGCGTCGACCCTGGCGCGCTCCCCGGATAGCGTGCACCAGAAGCCGAAACCCGTGGGAGCCCAGACGCATGACCGACCCGACCCAGGACCCCAGCTTCCTGCGGAACCCGTATCCGGCCTACGCGGCCATGCGGTCCACCTGCCCGGTACAGCCCGCACCCGGCGGCTCCACCGGGCGTCCCGGCTACCTGGTCACCGGCTACGCGGAAGCCAGAGAAGCCCTGGCCGACCCGCGGCTCTCGAAGGACACGGCCGCCTTCTTCGCGGGCAAGGATTCGCGGCGTCGCCTGCACCCCGCGGTCGCCCGCACGATGCTCGCCAGTGACCCGCCCCGGCACACCCGGCTGCGCAGACTGGTGACCAAGGCGTTCACGACGGGGGCCGTCAAGCAGCTGCGTCCGTTCATCGCGCGCGTCACCGACGAACTGCTGGACCAGTGGCCCGTAGGGGAGCGGTTCGACTTCGTGGCCGGACTCGCGGTGCCGCTGCCGGTCATCGTGATCTGCGAACTGCTCGGCGTCCCACGGGCCGACCGGCCCGACGTCCGGCGCTGGTCCGCCGAGCTGTTCGCGGCGGGAGAACCGGACCTCATCGACGCGGCCTCGCACGCACTGGCCGACTACATGACGGACCTCATCACCGCCAAGCGCCGAGCCCCCGGCGACCGCCTCCTCGACCGGCTCATCCGGGCCCGCGACGGGGACGACCACCTGAGCGAGGAGGAACTCGTCTCCCTGGCCGTACTGCTGCTGGTGGCCGGGCACGAGACCACCACCAACTTCCTCGGCAACGCCGTCCTCGCACTGCTCCAGCGCCCGGCCGAGCTGGACCGCCTCAGGGAGAACCCGGACGACATCCCCTACGTGCTGGACGAACTGCTCCGGTTCGATTCCCCCGTAAGCACGGCCACGTTCCGTTTCACCACGGAATCCGTCACGCTCGGCGGCACCGAGATCCCGGCCGGTGTCCCCGTACTGGTCGCTCTCGGGGCCGCCAACCGCGACCCGGCGCGGTTCCCCTCGCCGGACCTGCTCGACCCGGACCGGGACGCCGCCGCACACCTGGGCTTCGGCCACGGCATCCACCGCTGCGTCGGCGCCCCCCTCGCGAAGGCCGAGGCGGAGATCGCCCTGCGAGCGGTCCTGACCCGGTTCCCGGGCCTCCGGCTCGCCGTACCGGCCGACCGACTGAGCTGGCGGCGCACCCGCCTCGTACGCGGTCTCGCGTCGCTTCCCGTACTGGCGTGACCGCCGGGCGCCCAGAATGCGCCCGGCACGCGATCCTCGTCAGGCAGGGAAGTCCATCAACGCCACCGGCGCGCTGGTGGGCCGGGGGGACCCCCCAGCGGGTTCCACGGTGATACCCATGCCGCGGGCCCGGTCGACCCGCCCGTCGAGGAGCAGGGATTCCGTGTCCGCGCCGGGGTCCAGGAGACCGGCGGGCCGCATGCCGCCGCCGTCGTCGAACCACAGTTGGTAGACCTTGCCCCGCGGGGGAGCGGGGAGCCCGGCCACCAGGAACGCGGCCCGGTCGCGGCTCGCGGACACGACGACCGTCCCGCTGCCCCCGCCCGACAGCTTCCCGGTGCGGGTCCTGGCGTCGGGGGCGGCGAGCACCGCCGCGATGTCCTCGGCCTGACGCTGCGTCTGCCGCGCCTGCTCGCGGGCGTCCTGCGCCTGCTGGTGCTGCCACACGGCGGTGCCGCCCAGGCTCGCGGCCGCCGCCAGGCAGGCGGCCAGCGCCCAGCGGGACAGCCGGTGTGCCCGCTGTCGTACGTTGCCCGGGCCGGGGCCCCGCTCGGCGTCCGGTCCTGCGTCCGGCCCGGTGTCCGGCCCTGTGCGCGGGACTTCCTGCCGGATGGTGGTGATGCGGCGCAGCACGTCGTCCCTCATGCCCCGGCGGGGCGCGACCGCGGTGGCCTGCCCCAGACGAGCGGCGGTCTCGGTGAACTCGCGCACCTCCTGCGCGCAGGCCTCGCACCGCGCGAGATGTTCCTCCGCCGCCGCGCGCTCCTCGTCGCCCAACGCGTGCAGCGCGTACGCGCCGGTGAACGTGTGCGGGTCGTCCATGTTGGTCATGCGCCGACCCCCAGGCAGTCACGAAGGCGGATGAGTCCGTCCCTGAGGCGGGTCTTGACCGTTCCCAGCGGGAGCGAGAGCAGCTCGGCCACCTGCCGGTAGGTCAGGCCGCGGTAGTACGCGAGGGTGACGGACTGTCGTTGGAATTCGGTCAGGGTGCGCAGGCACCGGCGTACCTGCTCGTGCTCCAGGCGGGTCTCCACCTGCTCACTCACCTCGTCGAAGTCCCGCTCGCGCGCCAGCATCGCCGACTTGTGGTCGCGGGCCGCGGACGCCTCGGCGGAACGCACCCGGTCCACGGCCCGCCGGTGGGCGAGCGTGAGGATCCAGTTCCGCGCCGTTCCGATCTCCGGCCGGTAGCGGGGAGCAGTACGCCACACCTCCAGGAGGACCTCCTGGGCCACCTCCTCGGACTGGGCGTGATCGCGCAGCACGGCACGGATCACGCCGAGGACGGGTCCCGCCACGGCGTCATAGACGTCGGCGAAGGCCTTCTGGTCGCCCTGGGCGACCCGGGCGACGAGTTCTTGGAGATCGGGTCCCGGAGCTCTCCCGATCCCGATGTGCACGACTTCCTTCATGCAGCGGTCCTCCACGGAAACGGGTGCACTGCGCTGGTTGCTCCTATGATTCGGAGCCGACGGCGGTGGCGGATTGGTCCGGCCCCGGCCGCGCCCGGGACGCGGCGTGCGAGCGACCAATCCGGGCGCGGCGCGAGGACGGATCCTGAGCATGGACAACGTGACACATCGGCCCCTCGGCGGCGTCAAACGCCTGTCGCTGGGCGCCTTGAGCGGCCTGCTCGCAGGTTACGCCGCGATCGCGGTCGCGGAACTGGTCTCCGCCGCGGTGCGGCCCGAAGCGAGCCCCGTCATCGCGATCGGCGGAGCGGCGATCGACCGTACCCCGGCCCCCGTCAAGGACTGGGCCATCCGCCACTTCGGCACCAACGACAAACTCGTCCTGCAACTGGGCATCGTCGTCGTACTCGGCGTGCTCGCCCTGGTCCTCGGCATGGTCGCCACGCGATGGCGGACGACCGGTGCGGCCGGCGTCCTGGCCTTCGGCGCCGTCGGAGCGCTGGCCGCGGTCAACCGCCCCGACTCCACCGGCCTCTCGGACGCGCTGCCCTCCGTCGTCGGTGCCGTCGCCGGAGCCGCCCTGCTGTACCGGCTCGTCGGGCGACTCGTCGACACGACGGACCCGACGGCGCCGACCGGGCGCTCCGTCGAACCGGCCACAGTGGAAGAGCACCCGAGGGAACAGGCTGCGGCACAAGAGCACCCGAGGGAACCGGCCGCGGCACAAGAGCCGCGCGAGGCGGTGCGGACCCTGGCGTTCCCGCCCGACTGGGACCGGCGGGGGTTCATCATCGCGGCCACCGCCGCGGCCGCCGCCTCGACCGGCGCGGGCCTCGCGGGCCGGGTCCTGAACGGCTCGCAGGACAAGCAGGCGGTCGCCTCACGCAACGGTGTCAGACTGCCGGCCCCCTCCTCACCGGCCGCCCCCGTCCCGCGCGGAGCCGCCCTGCGGATCAACGGCATCAGCCCGTTCATGACGCCCAACGGCGACTTCTACCGCGTCGACACCGCCCTGCTCGTACCCAAGGTCGACGCCGCACGGTGGCGGATGCGCATCCACGGGCAAGGTGTCGAGCGTCAACTGTCGCTCTCCTTCGACGACTTGCTCCGCATGCCGCTCATCGAACGGGACATCACTCTGACCTGCGTGTCCAACGAGGTCGGCGGACCGTACGCGGGCAACGCCCGCTGGATCGGCGTACGGCTTGCCGACCTCCTGGCGCGGTGCGGGGTGAAGCCCCCTTCCAAGGGAGGGCCCGCTGATCAGCTGGTGGCGCGTTCCGTGGACGGCATGACCATCGGTACGCCGGTGGAGGACGTCATGGACGGCCGCGACGCGATGCTCGCCATCGGCATGAACGGCCGGCCGCTCTCCTTCGAGCACGGCTTCCCCGTACGGATGGTCGTCCCCGGCCTCTACGGGTACGTCTCGGCCTGCAAATGGATCCGGGACATCGAACTCACCACGTTCGACGCCTACGACTCCTACTGGGTCAAGCGCGCCTGGGCCCCGCGCGCGCCCGTCAAGACCCAGTCGCGCATCGACACCCCCAAACCCTTCGGGCGCCCACAGGCGGGCACCGTCATGGTCGCGGGCGTCGCCTGGGCCCAGCACCGGGGCATCGACAAGGTCGAGGTGCGCGTCGACGACGGGGCCTGGCAGCGGGCCGAGCTGGCCGCCGAGGACACCCGTGACACCTGGCGCCAGTGGTCGTACGCCTGGCAGGCGGCCAAGGGCAGCCACACACTGACCGTCCGTGCCACGGACCGCACCGGCACGACCCAGACGGACGAGCGCACCCGGACCATCCCCGACGGCGCGTCCGGCCACCACTCGGTCGCCGTCACCGTCGACTGACCTCCGCGCGGTGGTGGACCAATCCGCGGGCCGGTCGGTTCCGGATTCCGGGTGATGAGGGCAGAGGGCCTTCACGACATCTGATCGCCGAGGGATCGCCATGCAGACTCGTATCCGCCGCGCAGCCGTCGTCATCGCCACCGCGGCCCTGCTGCCGCTCGGGCTGACCGCCTGCTCCGACAACGACTCCAAGGACAAGGCGTCCGACAGCGGGTCGAACAGCGCCTCCAAGGGATCGGACAAGGCCGACCCGTCGAAGGACACGGCAAGCATGAGCGAGCCGTTCGGCCCCGCCTGTTCGACCGTGCCCAAGGGCGGCAAGGGCAGCTTCGCCGGCATGGCCGACGACCCCGTCGCCACCGCCGCCTCCAACAACCCGGCCCTGTCCACCCTCGTGACGGCCGTGAAGAAGGCCGGCCTCGTCGACACCCTGAACAACGCCCAGGACATCACCGTCTTCGCGCCGACCAACGACGCGTTCGACAAGATCCCCAAGGCGGACCTCGACAAGGTCCTCAACGACAAGGCGCAACTCACGAAGATCCTCACCTACCACGTGGTCGGCAAGAAGCTGGCGCCCGAGGACCTGGAGAACGGCTCCCAGCAGACACTGGAGAAGTCGGAGCTGACCACGTCCGGCTCGGGCGAGTCCTACAAGGTCAACGACAGCGCGAACGTCGTCTGCGGCAACGTCAGGACCGCCAACGCCAACGTCTACATCATCGACAGCGTCCTCATGCCCAAGAGCTGACCGACGCTCAGCGACCCGGCCGTCCCGTCCTGTCCCGCCCCGTCCCGTCCCGTATGCGTCGCCCGGGGCGGAAGGGCCGGGGCACGATGGACGCGGGACGGACGGTGTCAGCCCTCTGGGAGGCCGCGGACGGAGCGCGAGGAGAGACCCGCTTCCAGCATGTGGTGGACGCTTCCGGCCGGGCAGGGGTGCTCGCCGCCCGCCAGCTGCGCGACAGACGGTTCCACGACGCCTTCCGTAACGTCGCCACCTGGGGGTACTGGCGGGGCGCGACGCCGGTCGAGGAGGCTCCCGAAGGCGCCATTTGTGTACTGTCCCTGCCGGAGGACGGCTGGTTCTGGGCGATCCCGCTGCACGACGGAACACTGAGCGTGGGCCTGGTGACCGACAAGGTCTCCTTCGGCACCGGCCGGGCCGCACTCGGGAGCGTCGAAGCGCTGTACGCGGACCGGATACGCCGCTGCCCGGCGCTGCAACGCATGCTGGCGGACGCCGAGTTCGCCCCGCCGCTGAAGGTGGAGAGCGACTACTCCTACGTTGCCGACCGGTTCTCCGGGCCGGGATACCTCTTGGCCGGAGACGCGGCCTGCTTCCTGGACCCGCTGCTCTCCACAGGGGTCCACCTGGCGATGTACAGCGGCATGCTCGCCGCCGCGACCCTCGCCGCAATCCAGCGGGTGGAAGTGGGTGAGGACGAGGCGCGCACCTTCTACCAGGGCGCCTACCGGCACGCGTACGAACGACTGCTCATCCTGGTCGGCGCGTTCTACGACATCCACGAGGGCCGCGACGCCCACTTCCGGCGCGCCCAGACACTCAGCCACCGCGATCAGCGGGGCCTGCGCCTGCACGAGTCGTTCCTGCACATCGTCAGCGGCATCGAGGATCTCCGCGACGCCCGTGACGACGGCTCGACCCACCTGTTCGACAAGCTCCGCGAACCGTTGCCCGGCCACCGACACCGGTGGGCCTCGGCGGCCACGGCACCAGCGCCATGACCCCCTGGCCCACGACACCCGACCGGGCCGTCGCGGGCCTGTGCCTCACGCTCACTCCGCGGCTGGGGATACGACGCACGAACACGTGACATCGGCCGCTGCGGCTCGCCGAGGGCGGACCGTGTGGGGTTCGGACAGAGAGGCATATCGCCGGAGTCGCCGGTATCGCCGCGTGGGGCGGAACTTACGGGTTCGCGGATGGGTTGTCGTCGCTCCTTCCAGCCACTGGAGGGCGGGCCTTATGTCACGACCTGGTGGCTCCTCAAGATTCCGGCCATGCCACCCTGTTCGCGTGACACCGAACCAAGACCGCCAATTTCCTGCCGCGCTCGCCGCCGCCATGGCGGTCCAGTACGACTACGCCGACGGTGACGGTGTCGACTTCGAACCCTTCGCGGCCTTCCTGCCCGCCGATGAGACAACCGACTGGCTCCGAGCGTGGACCGGCAACGGCGAACTGAATGGCGACGACTTCCGTGTGTTCGGCCAGGATGGCACCGGCGGCTACGCCGCCCTCTGGCTGGTCCGCCCAGGCCGGGAACTGGTCGAGCAGCCTGTCGTCTTCTTCGGCTCCGAAGGAGAGACCGGCGTCGTCGCGCGCAACCTGGGCGCTTTCCTGTGGCTGTTGGCCGACGGCTTCGGCCCCTGTGAGGCAGTCACCTCGTACGAGCCCAACTGGGTTCCACACTGCAATCGTGAACTGACGACGATCGCGGAAGAATGCGCTCCGGACCACCGCGCGCGGGCATCTGCCGTGCTCCAGCAGGCCACACAAGAATTCCCAGACTTCGACGACTCCATCATGGAACTCTGTCGCTGAACTCGATCACTGAGGCCAGAGGCGAATCCGACCGGAGCACGTGAGACGCGGACCACAACGGCGGAGACGTGCCAGCTCGCCGCTTCCCGGCCTCAATCGGCCCTCGGCGTCGGGCCACGCGACTTGCAGCACCGGGAGGGGCGGCCGCCCGTAGAATCCGATGGCCTGCCCCGCTTCATATCGACCATCGCAGAGATGTTGCAGAGGAGCCCAGGGCCCATCGCAGAGCTGCCGTGCCCGCGGTACCACGGTGACATCGGCCTCGTTCCGGGTTCGCCCTACGAACCGTGTCGGTTCGTAGGGCGAACTTCGTTCAGGCCGTAGGCACGCGGTCCAGGAACCCGTGCACGGTACGGATCCGGCCGTCGTCGGCCAGGGCGATCACGTCGAACCCGGCTACGGGCGCGGACCCGTCCACGGGCGACACGAGTTCCCAGGTGAAGCGCGCGATGTCGTGGTGCCCGTCGACCGTGCCGGTCCTGCGGAACTCGAAGCCGGGGAACTGCTCGTGGGCTCCGTTGATCACGGCGGCGACACCCTCGTGTCCGGAGACGTCGGCCAGCGGGTCCGTGTAGCTGCCGTCCTCCGTCCAGGCGGCGGCCACGGCCTTGATGACGTTCTCGGTGCCCTCCGCGTTCCAGGCCTCGAAGTAGCGGGCGACGGCGGTCTCGTACGCGATGGTGTCGTGTGCGGTCATGGCGGGTCAGCCTCCTGTGAGGTGAGTCTCTTCTTGCGGGGCGATGACTCAAGCCTGCCGCTCGGTCGCGCGGTGGTCGATTACGTCCGGGGTAATGAGAGGCCGGCCCGTGGTGGTACCCGGCCGGGAGGAACCGCTGCCTGAAGAAGCCGCCGAGGCCAGGGCGACCCACGACTGACCGACCCCGTTCCCGTCAAACGGTCGTCTTTGGCGAGGCCTGGGTCAGCGGGGTCGCTTGTGCGAGGTGCGGTCGCGGCGGCGGCGCGCGGGGAACCGGCCGCGGCCCCCGTTGCGATGGTCGTGCCGATCCGCCGGGGAGACCGTGCGGCTGTAGGTGCGCAAGGCGATCCTTTCGGCGTGCTGTGCGTTGAGGCGGTGGATCGCGTATGCGTGGGTGGCGATCAGGAACAGGAAGGCGATTGCGGTGAGTGCGGTGTCGACGATGGTCACCGCCCCACGGCCGTGGGACCGATGTCGGCGGCGACGAGAGCGGTGGCGGTCAGCGGAGGTCCGCCCGGGTCGCCGGCGGCGGCCATGAGCCGGGTGGCGCTCGCGGGATCCGTTTCGGGCGGGATCACCAAGAGGTCCCAACGGCCGGTCCCATAGGACAGCAACAGCACTTTGTGCGGATCCAGTTCGGGGGTGAACCAACCGATCCTGAGTACGTGGCCGTGGAGGGTCACCTTGCGCGGGACGACGGGCCAGAGCATGGGGTTGACGGCGATGCGGGTGATGCGGCCCCACAGTGGGTCGAGTACGTCCGCCAGAGCGGGAAGTTCAGCGGTCAGGTCGCGAGAACGGGGCCACCAGGCGCCGTCGAGCAGCCCGCGGCCCGTCGGGGACCGCAGGGCCACCCGGGCGGCGGGAGGCACAGGGCGGGTGGTGCGGGTGGTGCGGGTGGTGCGGCTGAGGGTGGTGGTCGCAGTCATGATGCGAACCCGTCTTCGGAGCGACACGGTGGTCGTCCCCGTTGCCGTTGTTCACCGAGGACGAGACCCGCGTGGATGCAGGAGTACGAAGTGCCCCTGGTGCAGCCACCGTACTCCTGCGCTGGAGCCCGATGGCCGCTCCGGCGCCGCCAGTCTCGTCCAGGATGCGCATATGGCATCAACGAGTTCCGCCCCCGGCAACTCCCAGGTGATCGGCAAGTTCTGAGGGTTCTCCTCTTCCCGCTGCGACCCGCTCACCGGGCTCACCGGGATGTTCAACAGGGCAGAGTGGTCTTGCCTGCGGCGCCTGTCGCGCCGGTGGTGCCGTTCGCGAACATCGTGGCAGCGGTTCCGTTGCCGCCGGGCTTACCCGGGCACACCGGGCTGGCCGCGCCGCCTGCGCCGCCCGTGCCGCCTGTGTGGCCGCCGCTGAGGATGGCGGCACCGCCGTTGCCGCCCTTGCCGCCGTTGATTCCGGCCCCGGCATTGCCGACGCCGCCCACGCCGCCCTTGCCGCCGGTACCGCCGAGCTGGGCCTCGCCGCCGGAGCCGCCGTTGCCGCCGTTGCCGTTGGCTCCGCCCGCCCCGCCCGTGCCGCCCAGGCCGCCGACGCTCGCGACGCCGCTGGCATTGCCTCCGGTCCCTCCGTTGCCTCCATTGCCATTGGCGCCCGCGGTGCCACCGGTGCCGCCGAGCCCACCGATACCACCGAGGACCCCAACGCCGTTGGCCCCGTTACTGCCGGGAGCCCCGGTGACGCTGTGAGCCCGGGCGCTGCCCGTACCCGGCTGGGCGGAGGCGAGAGCGGGCGTCAGGGTAAGGCCGGCTACGGCGATCGTGGCGATCAGGAAGGTCCTTGCAGTGGTTGCGCGCATGGTGCGCATGGTGTGACTTCCTTCGATTGGTCATGCGGAGAGATGCACATGCTCATGGCTGGTCGGCGAGGAGGAGGGTGCAGGAGTCCCCGGGCTCGACTGACACAGTGCGATGGGGGAGCGCGATGTCGATCGGGTCTCGGTCCGACTTCGGGACGGTGACCCGCAGTTGTCCGGCGCCGAGTCGCAACCGGACGCCCCAGTGCCCCCGGTAGCGGATCGCGAAGCTGTATTCGGACAGTTCGGGCAGCGGTGCGGGGTCGAGGTGCAGCGTCCCGTCGCGGGTATCGAGGCCGGTCAGGCCTCGCTGGATCAGGTCCAGCGTGCCCGCCATGGCGCCGAGGTGGATGCCCTCGCCCGTGGTACCGCCCTGTACATCGGCGATGTCCCCGGCCAGCGCCTCCTGCACGTAGGTCCAGGCGTCGGAGCGGCGGGCGCGGGCCAGAATCCAGCCGTGGACGAGGCTGCTGAGGGTGGATCCGTGGCTGGTCCGGGCCAGGTAGTAGTCGACGGTGCGCTGCCATGTGGCGTCGTCGAGCATGTACCCCAACTGCGTGAACAGGCCGCGGAGTTCGGTCGGGGCGAAAAGGTAGCCGAGCATCAGGACGTCAGCCTGTTTGGACGCCTGGTAGTGATTGACGCTGTCGTTCTCGGCCTCAAGGATCCGGTCCAGGCGGCGGATGTCACCATAACGGGCCCGGTATGCCGCCCAGTCGAGCTCGGCCAGCTCGCCGTACCCCTCGAACTGGCTGATCACTCCGTCATGGAACGGCACGTGCAGCTTCTTCGAGATCTCCTCCCAGGCGTCGAGTTCACCGGGGGAGAGGGCGATGCGCTCGTAGAGGTCGCGCCGACGTGGTTCGGGCAGGCCGCGGAGCAGGTCGAGGGTGCGGGACAGGACCCAGGCCGCGGTGACGTTCGTATACGCGTTGTCGTCGAGGCCCGGGTGTGCGGCTCCCGGGTAGGCCTCGTGGTATTCGTCGGGGCCGACCACCCCGCGGATCCGATAGCGGCCGACTGTCTGGTCGTATGTGGCGAGCCCGGCCCAGAACCGGGCGATCTGTGCCAGCATCTCGGCGCCTTTGGTGTGCAGGAACCCGGTGTCGCCGCTGGCCTCGCAGTACTGCCACACGTTGTAGGCGATGGCCGAGCCGACGTGGTGCTGGAGGCCGGAGTGGTCGGGCAGCCAGCGGCCCGAACGCGGATTGAGGTGCAGGTGCTGGGTCTCCTCGCGGCCGTCGCTGCCGCTCTGCCACGGGTACATGGCGCCGTTGTGGCCGGCATCGCGAGCGGCGAGGCAGGCCTGCTCCAGGCGGCGGTGGCGGTAGGTGAGCAGGGCGCGGGAAACCTCGGGGAAGTGCAGGTTGAGGTAGGGCAGGACGAACAGTTCGTCCCAGAAGACATGGCCCCGGTAGGCCTCGCCGTGCAGTCCCCGGGCCGGTACGCCCACGTCCAGGTCGGCTGTGTGCGGGGAGAGGGTCTGCAGTACGTGGAAGAGGTGCAGCCGCAGTACCGGCCCCGCGCTTTGGGGGACGTCCAGTTCGGCGTTGCGCCACAGCTGCCGCCAGGCCGTTCGGTGGGAGGTCAGCAGGGCGGTGGCGTCGGGCGCTCGGTGCACCCGGTCGACAGCGGCGTGCAGCGGGTCGCTGATCGCGGGGTCGCGGGAGGTGTGCAGTGCGACGGTCTTGTCGACGGTCACGGTCTGACCGTCGGTGAGCGAGAACCTCAGTCGTTGCACCGCTCGCCCGGTGTCGTGTTCGACGGCCGTGTCCGCCGGGACGTCGGCCGTGGTGCGGGCGGCAAGCCCGATCCGGATGTCGGAGGTGGCGGTGCGGCAGCGCAGCCACATGGTGTCGTTGTCGCCTGAGGTTCCGGTGTGGGTGTGGGTGAGGTGGTGGGCGGCCAGCAGTCGGTAGCGTTCGACGCCGGAGTTGGTGACGGTCCCGTCGAGCGCCGCCTCCACGTCGAACGGCCCGGACCAGCCTTCCGCGGTGAACTCGGTGCGCAGGAGCCCCAGATGAGGATCGGCCATGTGTACGAGGCGTAGCTGGCGTACGGCGAGGCGGCGGCCGGTGCCGTCTTCGTAGCGCAGGGTGCGGGTGAGCGTGCCGGAGCGCAGATCGAGGCTCTGGCGGTGGTCGAGCAGTTTGTGGGTGTCCGGGGACAGCCACTCGCCCGGGCTGGTGCGGAAGCGCAGTGGCAGCCAGTTGGGCAGATTGACCATCTCTTCGTTCTCGGTCTGCCGCCCGGCGACCTCGGACGTCAGCCGGTTGTAGCAGCCGGCCGCGTACGTGCCCGGGTAGTGGACGGAGTCGGCGGCGCATTCAGGGGCGGCGCCGCGCGTGGCGAGATATCCGTTGCCCAGGGTGCACAGCGACTCACGGAGCCGTTCCTGGGCGGGGTCGTAGCCCTCGTACTCCCAGATCCAGTCGGTGAGGTCGGGAAATCCGGTCGAGCCGGTCTCGTCGAGCATGCTCAGTCCTCCGATACGAGCAGGTCGGCGAGGTCGTCGACCACGATGTCCGCGCCGTGGTCCAGGAGCGCGGCGCGGGTGGCCGGGGTGCGGGCCCGGTCCACGCCGATGACCAGGCCGAAGCCGCCGCGCCGCCCGGCCTCGACGCCCGCGAGGGCGTCCTCGACGACGGCGGTGCGGGCGGCGGGGACACCGAGGCGGCGGGCGGCCTCCAGAAACAGGGCGGGGTCGGGCTTGCCGGGCAGGTTCAGGCGGGCGGCCTCGGCACCGTCGACCAGGGTGTCGAAGAGGTCCCGCACACCCGCGTGATCGAGGAGTTCTGGAGCGTGCCGGGACGCGGACGCGGCGGCCCGGGGGATTCCGGCTGATCGCAGGACGTGCAGCAGCCGGATCGTGCCGGGGTAGGCGTCGATGCCGTGCTCGCGCAGCTGGTTGGTGAACAGCGCCTCTTTGTCGGCGGTGACGGCCAGTACGTCGTCCTCGGCGGGGTCGAGCCCGCGGGAGTCGAGGAAGGCAAGGGCGCCGTCGTGACGTGACTTGCCGTCGACGTACCGCAGGTAGTCGTCATGGGCGTCGAAGGGGCGCTGACCGGCCTGTCGCTCGTTCAGGTAGACGTCGAAGGCCGTCTTCCACGCCGTGGCGTGCACCCGCGCCGAGTCGGTGATGACGCCGTCGGTGTCGAGTACCACGGCCTCCATGCTCATCAGTGAGCACGGTATGGCCGACCGGGTCGGCCCGCCGCTCATCGGGAGCCGCCGGAGCTTGTGGTCATGGTGGTGTGCCCCTGGGTGGGCCGGGGCACGTCAGGCGCTCCAGGTCCAGTCGGTGACCTCGGGGAGGTCGGTGCCGTGTTCGCGGATCCAGGCGTGGTGCAGCAGCCGGACGTCCTCCATCTGCTGCCGCACGCCGGCGGCGCGGACGGCCAGGCCCGGCACGCGGTCGATGACGTCCATCACCAGCCGGTAGCGGTCGAGGTCGTTGCGGACCACCATGTCGAAGGGGGTCGTGGTGGTGCCGATTTCCTTGTAACCGCGGACGTGCAGGTTGGCGTGGCCGGCGCTGCGGTAGGTGAGGCGGTGGATCAGCCAGGGGTAGCCGTGGTAGGCGAAGATGACCGGCTTGTCCTGGGTGAACAGGGCGTCGTACTGGGCGGCGGGCATGCCGTGCGGGTGCTCCTCGGCGGGCAGCAGGCGGGCGAGGTCGACGACGTTGACGACTCGCACGGCCAGGTCCGGAAGGTGGTGGCGGAGCAGTTGCGCGGCGGCCAGTACCTCCTGGGTGGGAACGTCGCCCGCCGCGGCGAGCACCACGTCCGGCTCCCGTGAGTTGTCCTCCGTGCCGGCCCAGGTCCAGATCCCCGCCCCGCGGGCGCAGTGGGCACGCGCCTGGCTCAAGGTCAACCAGTCGAAGGAGGGCTGCTTCCCGGCCACGACGACGTTGACGTAGTCACGGGAGTGCAACACGTGGTCGGCCACCGCGAGGAGGGTGTTGGCGTCCGGGGGCAAGTAGACCCGTACGACCTCCGGCGACTTGTTGAGGACGTGGTCGATGAAGCCGGGGTCCTGGTGGGAGAAGCCGTTGCTGTCCTGGCGCCACACGTGCGAGGTGAGGAGGTAGTTCAGGGAGGCGATGGGCGCGCGCCAGGGCAGGCGGCGGGAGGTGCGCAGCCACTTGATGTGCTGGTTGACCATGGAGTCGACGATGTGGACGAACGCCTCGTAGCAGGAGAACAAGCCGTGCCGGCCGGTGAGCAGATAGCCTTCCAGCCAGCCTTGGCAGGTGTGTTCGGACAGGATCTCCATGACGCGGCCGTGCCGGTCGAGGTCCTCGTCGCTGTCCAGCGTTTCGGCCTGCCAGGCCTTGCCGCTGGCGGCGTACACGGCCTGGAGGCGGTTGGAGGCGGTCTCGTCAGGGCCGACGACGCGGAAGTCCCGCCGCTCGCTCGTGGCCGCCATGACGGATTCGAGAAGGTCACCGAGGATCCGAGTGGGCTCGTGCAGGGTCGCGCCGGGCTTGTCGACGGCGACGGCGAACCTCTCCAGGGGCACTGCGGGAAGGTCGCGCAACAGCAGACCACCGTTGGCGTGCGGGGTCGCGCCGAGACGCCGCGCGCCCTCGGGAACACAGGCGAGAACCTGCTCGCGGGGGCGTCCCCGCTGGTCGAAGAGTTCTTCGGGCCGGTAGGAGCGCATCCACTCCTCCAGTTGTCCCAGATGTTCCGCGCTGTCGCGGACCCCGGTCAGCGGGACCTGGTGGGAGCGCCAGGTGCCTTCCACCGGCAGCCCGTCGACTTCCGCCGGCCCGGTCCAGCCCTTGGGTGTGCGCAACACGATCACGGGCCACGCGGGCCGCCCGGTCGCGCCCTCCTGACGCGCCGCACTCCAGATCTCGGTGATGCGGTCCAGGGCGGTGTCCATCGCCCGGGCCATGTCCCGGTGCACCTGGACCGGATCGTGCCCCGTGACGTGAAGAGGGGCGTGACCGTACCCCCGCAGCAGATCGTCGAGTTCCGCCTCCGGAATCCGGGACAGGACCGTGGGATTGGCGATCTTGTAGCCATTGAGGTGCAGAATCGGAAGGACCGCACCGTCGTGGGCGGGATCGAGGAATTTGTTGGAGTGCCAGGAGGCGGCGAGCGGGCCGGTCTCGGCTTCACCGTCGCCGATCACACAGGCGACCAGGAGGTCGGGGTTGTCGAGCGCGGCGCCATAGGCGTGGGACAGTGCGTAGCCGAGTTCGCCGCCCTCATGGATGGAGCCCGGGGTTTCCGGGGCCACGTGGCTCGGCACTCCGCCGGGGAAGGAGAACTGACGGAACAGCCGCTCCATGCCCGTCGCGTCCCGGCTCACGTCGGGATAGGTCTGGCTGTAGCTGCCCTCGAGCCAGGAGTTGGCGAGGACCGCGGGCCCGCCGTGGCCCGGCCCCCAGATACACAAGGCTTCCTGACCGCGCTTCTTGATCAGGCGGTTGAGGTGGGTGTGGACCAGGTTGAGCCCCGGAGAGGTCCCCCAGTGCCCGAGCTGGCGCGGCTTGATGTGTTCGGGCCGCAGTGGCTGCGTGAGCAGAGGATTGGCCAACAGGTAGATCTGGCCGACAGCCAGGTAGTTGGCGGCCCGCCAGTGAGCGTCCAGCGCGCACAGTTCGTCATCGGACAACGACATGGTGCTGGTTCGGTGTTCCTGCTCGGCGTGAGACATGAAAGAACCTCGTGAACGTCGTCGGATGGGGCGAAGGGCTGTGGAGCGAGGCGAGGGACTACATGGGGCGCCATGGCCGGGAAGAGGACCCGGACAAAGCGGCTACCGGTTGGAACGGCACCCCTTGGACAGACGCTCAAATCGTGGCTCAGAGGGCGAATCCCCCTTCGGCCCTGCTTCGCGTGGATACACGCTGAGTTCTGCGGCGTGTGGGAACGCCCGGCGGGACGTGGCTGGCCTGGATCAGACTCGGACGACGACCACGGGGCAGGTGGCCAGATGCACGCAGTGCTGGCTCACCGAACCGAGCAACGCCTGCGTGAAGGCCCCGTGGCCGCGGTTGCCCACCACGAGCAGGTCAGCTCCCTGCGCTGCCGCAATCAGAGCCTTGGCCGCATTTCCGTCGATCACGGCCTGACGGATCTCGACACCTGGCTCATCCTTCGTGGCCCGCGCCACCGCCTCCGACAAGGTTTTGCCGAAGGTACTCTCGAAGTCATCGGGGAGCGGCAGCGCCGGCCACCCGGCAGTCGTCGGGTAGTCCCAGGCGATCAGAGCCTCAACGACGCTGGACGTCATCCGCGCCTGACGCACCGCCCACCGCAACGCCGCTTGGGAGGGAGGCGAGCCGTCAACCCCAACCACGATCCTTCGCCGTCCACTGTCTTGAGTACCCATTCCGACCTGCCTTCCAGAGTGATGACGAGCCTTGCCGCGACGACTGAAGGGCCGGCGGACGGAGAATCAGGCCACCGGCCTTCTCCGTGCTGATGTGGGCGTTTCTGCCCTTGAGTACTTGTTCGCAGCGGTCCAGAGCCGACTCGCTGGGCACCGTCCACATGAGGCAAGGAATGCCGATACCTCCCGCAGCTCAGGCCCGTGTGGCAGCCACAGCGCAATGGACGGCCCGAAAGGAGGCGCGGACAGCTGCGCGCTGCCCCGCGCCATGCGTAGACGGCGTCGGAAGGTCGAAGCAGTTCACTCTCGCGTGCACCCTTGGTGGGGGCACGGCCGTGTATGCAGGAATCCGGCCTTGGGAAGGGGCGCGCTCCAAGGAGCGAGACAGCTGAGAGCCGTTGCGCTGCCGGGGGCCGGGGCCGCACGACACACGCTAGTCCTTCACACCTGGCCTGGATAGCCGCCAAGTGGCCAGCTGCAGGACGTGCACGACAGCCCGGTCACATATCGCAGGTGAACCGTGGTGCCCACAGGGACGGTGATCATGGGCACCGTCACTGTGGGCGCTGCGTAGGCTTGCGCAGTCGTCGCGGTGGGGGAGGAAGGCGGACCAACTCTCCTCATCAGGGGGAGCTGTCTGCAGTCGCGGGTCTGTCGGCAGCGATCATGAGGTCGGGCCCGACGCCCTCGCGTCCGATGCGTGCTCACCGGAGTTGAGGCCATCCGCTATGCCGTAGCGGTACCCATCCGTCGACTCGCCCCTCGGGGTGCCGTTGCTGGAGCTGTTTCGGATGACCCGTCATGTTGGAGCGCATCCCGATCCGTGAGCCGGCCGCAAAGGGCTACTGGCCTGTAGTTTTATGTGTGCCCACTATGTGCGAGGCGGGCGGTGCGGGCGATATTCTGATGCTGAAACGCGGCCGGTGACACTCTTACTGACGAAATGCAAGGTCAGTTGTGGCTACTCAGGCGGTCTGTTGGCTTAGACCTCCTACAGGATCACCGCGGCCCCCCCCCGCCAGTTGACGCCGAGTAGCGCGCCGGTCGCTGGGGTGATTCCGCGACCGCCCGCTTCTCGCAGGAAGGGAGACCAAGTGTGCGCCGCGACGACTTATCAGTCGAACCTGGCAGCGGTACCCTTCAACTGAAATCGGCGACCGCACCATCTGGTGGGGCTCGCATGAATTCGTACGGGGGTCCGATGGCCAGATTACGCATCTTGGCATGGCCTCTTGCTGTTCTGGTCCTTGGATACGGAACACTATTGGTCTTCTGGGCAAGTGGAACGTACACGTCTGCTCTTCCAGGGTTGTTCGATTTCCGAAGTGCGACGTGGGGTGACGGTCTCCTTCTGCCGTTGTTGGCGCTGTGTCTGCGCGTCTCGACGCGGCGGCTGGCCACGCAGTACACGCCGCCCCATCGGTGGCGCGCTGTCGTCATCGGTGCCCTGTCGGGGGCGGCCGTGGGCGCCGCGGTGATCGTGGCTTGGGTGCGGGACGAGCATCCGGTGTTGAACTGGACGATCCCAAGAGCCGGAGATCTGAACGCCGTCGGAATCTGGCACGCGGCGTTCCTGGTTTCCGCGTGTTGCTGCTTCGCAGGGCTGGGCACTGACGCGGTGAAGCATCTGCGCGCCGCCGACGCGACAGACGTCCAGAAGACGTTGACCTCGTCGTGGGCGTGCGTGGCATGTGCCTGCATGGCGAGTTACGCATGGCTGGCCGTTGCGGACGCGGAACGTGCGGGCGACACCGTCGGTGGGCGGGCCTCCCTCGTCGCTGTGACCATCGGCGCAGTTCTTGTGGCAGCGACATTGGTACGACTGCGGGTATGGCGCCATCTCGCCTACCTCAGCACCCTCGCCGTCTCTTCGGTGCTGGTGCTGTTCACCGTGGTCTTCGTCGACGCACACCCCCACATGAACAGCCTTGTCTACGCCGCCCTGACCAGTGTGACGGCATCCGGCCTCGGGCTGGCGGCGACGACGAGACGGGGCGGCTCTCTGTCGGTGGTGGAAGCACTGGGGGTGTGCGGCCTGTTCGGCGCCGTCACCGTGTACGTCTCCGCCGCACGCCCGGACCATCTCTGGATCACCCTGACATCACCGGTCCTGGCGGTCGCCTGCGCAGCGTCCTTACGCTGGCTGCGAGGCAACGTGCTCAGCATGCCCGGGCAGTCTCCCCTGACCGCTGAGTACGGGGTGTCGGTCGGCATCTCGACCTGTCTCCTGGTCGCCTCCCTGTTCGCGACGACCCTTGTCGGGAGGACGGACGAGTACATCACCGGCGGCTTCATCCTCACCATCGCCGGTGCCGTTCTGGGCGGAGTCCTCTTCCAGTACTTCAAAGCCGACTATGTCGACCTCATGGCCGTGGAGGGAGACTCGACGCGCCGTTCGCCCGACGGTCGGCCCAGCAGGGAGCAGCGACGGGCGGCCACCAGAGTGTGGACGCGGATGGCGAGCTACAGTGTCGCGGCGTTCTCGGCCATCCTGGTGCTCACGATCGCCCTGGCCCCGTCCCTGAAGTGGAGCCCGGGTTCGGCCCAGGTCCCCTGGGAGATCCTGCTGAGCGTGGGAGGAGTCGCTGCCGCTGGGGTGCTGGCCACGGGCAGAAGCGTCGTCATCGCCTGGGCGACGGCAGACGCGTCAGCCTCCGCTACTCCCGACCGCTCCGCAGGGTCGGCGTGGATCTGCGCCGGTGGCGCGACAGTCATCTGCATCGTCGTGCTCGTGGCGCTGGTGCGCGAGGGTGCGGTGAACATCCTGGCTCTCCTCCAGGCTCTCGTGATGATGTTGTTCGCCGCGGAGGGCATCGCGGGCAACGGGGCATGGCTGCACGCCACGCGGCTGACGAAGGCGTCGACGGCGGCCCTTGTCTCGGTCACCGCCGCGACGGGGCTCATCACCTACTGGTCCATGTCCGGTCTGGTCCGGCCTGCCGGGCGGCCGGCCAATGTCGGTTGGTCACTGCTCGCCTGGGCCTGCTGTGCGCTGGCAGTGCTCCTGCTCATGGTCGCCGCGGCCGCGGCCTTCTACCGAGCAGGAGGTCGCCGATACCGGACGGACTACCCACCCGTCAAAGGGGTGGCGCAGGACGCCTTCCTCCTCATCATCCTCTGGCTGGCCCTCGGTTGGCTGCCGCAGACCGTGCTGGCGCATGTGCCTGCGTCGGTCGACGAACGGTGGGCCGCCATCGGAACCCTCCTGGCCGGGTTCATGCTCACGTTCTGTCCACCGTTCCTTTGGACGCTCGAAAACAACGACACCCATGTCTGCCGCCAGCGGGAGGTTCGCGCCAGCGGTGAGACGCCCGGCTACGGACCCTTCTTCGAAGAGTCCTCGTCGCATCGGATCAGTGCGCTGCCCGACCGCATCGGCCGCTATGCGCATGTCGTTGCGGCCGAGGAAGGGGAGGATACGGAGGAGTTGTCCGCCGCGAACTTCATGGACAGACTCAGCGGCCACACGGCGGTGCAGAACGCGTTGGCCCTCCTGCTCGTCCTGATCTCCGTGGTGGGCGCCGTCGGCGTGTTGTCCGCCTTCTCCGGTCCGAGACCACCCCCACCGTCTGTGTGAGCCATCAGGCCCTCGTGCGCCCGGGCGCGCCGCGCTCACAGTCGGTGGACCAGCCGGACCCATTCCGTCGACGCGGTCCGGGACCAGCCGCATCCCGACCGCACCCGGCGTCAAGACCACCGGCTCCGGCTCCGGCTAAGTGTCATCGACAGCATCGACGCCTCCTTTCGCTCGGACGTCACTGTGACAAGCGCGGTGAAGGCATCCGGCGTTCGCCGGAAGGGTCTTGCTTCGGCAACCCGCTTCCAAGTTGGCGGGCGCCCGAAACGGACGGCTGGATTTCGCTGCTGATGTCGATGGCCCGGCCCTAATCCCTGGCATTTTTGGGCGTAATTGCGTCTGGGATGTACGAGGACTATGCTTTCCCGTCAAAGACGGGGGCCGCATATGCCGGGACCCGCGTGGATTCGGCCATCTCTGTGCACGCCGGGTAGCGCAACAGTGAATATCTGTAAACGAAATTTCAAGGGGACTTTTTCTCCTGCAGTTGGCGTACCGCTCCATCGGGTGATTGTCGAAGGAAATCGGGCGCCCTGTTCCATTACAAATATCTGGACATGCGTGTCGTATGGAAGTAGCGCGTAATTCTCGGACGGCCGCACGGCGTGCGGCACGGAAAAGTGTTCGAGGGAAATTACTCCTTTTTGGGTGTCGTGCCAGCCTGATTTCGCGCCTCGGATCGACCCTTGCTTCACCCGAGCCAGAGGAACACACCGTGAACAGGAAACAGACCACCGCTCTCCTCGCCCTCCCGAGTCTCTTCGCCGGCGCGGCACTCTTCCTTGGCACCCCTGCCGAGGCCTCTGCCCTGGCCTGTACCGCAGGCACTGCGGGTGTTGCGGGTGCCAACGGCAGCGCCGCCCACCCCGCGGGTTTCCCTGGTACCACGGGCGGTGCTGCGACCGGAACGGGTAACTGCGCGGGCGGTGCCGGCGGCCCCGGCGGAAACGGCTTCGCCACCGGGGTCGGCGGTGCGGGCGGCAATGGCGGGATCGGCGTGGGCAGCGGATCCGGCGGTGCAGGTGCCACTGGTGGCACTGGCGGCTCCAGCGGTGCGGCGGGCGGTAACGGTGGCACCGGTGCCACCGGCGGCCTCAACGGCGCGGGTGGCGCGGGTGGTGCGGGCGGTGCGGGCACCAACGTCAGTGCGGGCGGCATCGGAGGTGCCGGCGGGAACTCCGGTGCCAGTGCCGGAGCCGGCGGCAAAGGCGGCCTGGGTGGCGTCGGTGGATCGACCGGTGGCGCGGGCGGCAACGCCGGCAATGGCGGCATCGGCCACGGCGGCGGCACGGGCGGTAACGGCGGCGCGGGCGGCACCAACACCTTCGGCAACGGAGGAAAGGGCGGTAATGCCGGAATGGGCGGCAACGGCAGCTCCGGCGGGGCCTACCCCGGTGGTGCCGCGGGCATCGGCGGGGCCGGTGGCGTGAGTTCTGGAGGGATGGTCAACTCGGGTGGCAACGGCGGCACCGGCGGCAACGGCGGTGTGAAGTCGGGTGCCAGCGTTGATGGCACCTGCGGGATCGGTGGCGCCGGCGGCAACGCCACGGGGGGCACGCTCTTCCACGGCGGGACCGGTGGAGCCGGCGGAACGTTCGGCGCGGGCAGCCCCTGCGCGAGCGGCGCCAACGGAACACCGTGACCTTGCCCCACCAGGTGCCCGCCTCATCATGCCACCAGGCCGCATGGCGCGGTCTCGGGACGTGACGGTTGAACCCTGACCCCGCCACTGAGAGTCGATGGGCTGACTCTCAGTGGCGGCGTGCACCCAGGACTGGCGCCCGTCACCATACTTCCGACCCGGGGGGTGCCAGCAAGTGGTCAGCTTGACTCCTGAAAAGCCTGGGGAAGGCTGCCCGGACTTGCGACTCGTTGTAAGGTAGGTAAACAGCCCTTGACCTGCAAAAACGCAGGCAGGGAGCCTATGTCCAGGAGTGCCTCAATGCTGCGCACCATGTTCAAGTCCAAGATTCATCGCGCCACGGTGACCCAAGCCGACCTGCACTACGTAGGGTCCGTCACCATCGACGCGGATCTTCTCGACGCCGCCGATCTGCTGCCCGGCGAGCTCGTCCACATCGTCGACGTCACCAATGGCGCCCGCCTGGAGACGTACACCATCGAGGGGGAGCGCGGCAGCGGTGTCATCGGCATCAACGGAGCCGCCGCACACCTCGTACACCCCGGCGATAAGGTGATCATCATCAGCTATGCCCAGGTCGAGGACGCCGAGGCGCGGGCGCTGCGGCCGAGGGTCGTCCATGTCGACGAAGCCAATCGGGCGGTGGCCCTCGGGGACGACCCGGGGGAGCCGGTGCCGGGTGATCCGGACATGGCGCGGAGCCCGTCGAGCCGTCGCGTCTCCGCCTGACCTGTCTCCTGGCTCTCCTGCCTCCGCCGCCCTCGCGTACGCGAAGAAGAGTGAGCGGAGGACGATGAGCGGTATCGAGGTGCGTGGCGACCTGGTTCCAGGCGCAGTGGCCGCGGATGCGGTGGCTCCGGGTGCAGTGACCTTGGGCCTCTTGCACACGTCCCCGGTCCACGTGCCCGTCTTCGACGGCCTGCGCGACGCGGCACACCCGGGGCTCGGACTCCGGCACCACGTCGCGGAGGAACTCCTCGCGCGGGCCCGCCGGGAGGGCCCGGACGCGGTCGCCGCCGACGTGCGGGACGCCTTGGTGCGGGCGGCGGAGGAGGGCGCGGGAGCCGTGCTGTGCACCTGTTCCACCATCGGCGGTGTCGCCGAGGCGGCCGGTGCGGACCTGCGGATTCCCGTGGTCCGGGTCGACCGGCCCATGGCCGCGGCGGCCGTCGCGTGTGGGCCCCGTGTCGTCGTACTCGCGGCGGTCGCGTCCACGCTGGGGCCGACCTCGGCGCTGGTCGAGGAGGAGGCCCGGCGGGCCGGGCGGGATGTCTCGGTGCGGGCCGAGCTGGTCGACGGGGTGTGGGAGAGGTTCGAGGCGGGGGATTCCGAGGGGTACGCGCAGGGGGTGGCCCGGGCGGTGCGTGCCGTGCGGGACGCGGACGCCATCGTGCTGGCGCAGGCCTCCATGGCCGGGGCGGAAGCGCTCGTTGCCAAGGGGCGCGTGCCGGTGCTCTCCAGCCCTCGGGCCGGCCTCGCCGCGGCAGCCGCGCTGGTCGCCGGGTAGCGGGATCGCGAGGTGGCGGGGCCGCAAGGTGGCAGTCCTGCGAGGTAGCGGGCTGCCGGGTGTGTGGCCGCGAGTGGCGCGGACGTCGTCGGGAGCACGGCAACGGCGCGGCTCGGCCCCGGCGCCCGCCGCGCGCAACGGCACCTGCACAGCCCCGGCGCACGCCGCGCGCAAGGAACACCGAACCGTGGAAGGCTTGGGCGCGGGGGCGTCGGGTACGCGGGGAGGAGCCGCTGGCGTACCACTGGCTGGAGGAGTGCAATGACCCACCCGTACCCTGATCCCGCACCGGCCCCGGGGCCCGTCAGGCCGTTCCCGGACCCCGATCCCGTGCCGCCGGAGCCGGGCAGGCCCTTCCCCGCCCCGGACCCGGTGCCCAACCCGGAGCCCCGGCCGAGCCCGGCTCCGCCGCCCTCCCCGATCCCTCAGCCGCCGGGCCCCGACCCGGAGCCCGAGCCCCAGCCGGGGCCGATGTGACGGGCGGCCGATCACAGTCCTGAAAGCGGCCCGCCCAAGTCCTGAGAGCGGTCGGCCCAAGCCCTGAAGGCGACCGGCCGAATCCCTGACGATGGCCGGCTCAACCCCTGACGGTCCACCAGCCCCCCCCTGACGTGCCCCGTCCCAACCCCTGACGGCCCACCGGCCCAATCCGGAAGGCCGCCGACTCAACCCCTGACCGCCCACCGCCCCATGGTTCCGAACAGCGGCGGAGGCGTGGACCCACCGGCACCGGTCCACGCCTCCGCCGCCGTCCGTTCCGGGTCCGCTTCCCGGTCTGCCGCGGCCCCCTGCCCGGCCCCGCCCCGCTGGCATAACGTGACCTTTCCGCGCCTTTACGAAGGAGGAGCCGCCTGTGCCCCAATTCGACCTTCCCCTCGACGAACTGCGCCGCTACCGCCCCGACTTGCCCGAGCCGGACGACTTCGACGCCTTCTGGGAGAAGACGTTGCAGGCGGCACGGGAACACGGGCTGGACGCGCGGTTCGAGGAGGTGGAGCTGCCGCTGACGGGTGTACGCGTCTTCGACGTCACGTACGCCGGATTCGGGGGCCACCCCGTCAAGGGCTGGCTGGTGCTGCCGCCCGGTGCCGAGGACGGCGAGCCGCTGCCCGCCGTCGTCGAGTACATCGGGTACGGCGGCGGGCGCGGGCTGCCCCACATGCATCTGCTGTGGGCCGCGGCCGGCTACGCGCACTTCGTGATGGACACCCGGGGGCAGGGCAGCGGCGGGTGGGCGCAGGGCGACACGCCGGACCCGGTCGGGAGCGGCCCGTCGTACCCGGGGTTCATGACCCGCGGGATCGAGGACCCGCACGACTACTACTACCGGCGCCTGTACGTGGACGCGGTGCGCGCGGTCGAGGCTGTCCGAAGCCATCCGCTCGTGGACGCCTCGCGGGTCGCCGCGCTCGGGGTCAGCCAGGGCGGTGGCCTCGCCCTCGCGGTCGGCGGGCTCGTGCCGGATCTGGCCGCCGTCGCGGCCGACGTGCCGTTCCTCTGCGACTTCCCGCGGGCGACGACCCTCACGGACCGGCCGCCGTACAGCGAGATCGGGCTGTATCTGAAGGCCCGTCGGGGCGGCCAGGAGCGGGTCTTCGGAACCCTTTCGTACTTCGACTGCGTGCACTTCGCCGCCCGGGGGCGGGCGCCCGCGCTCTTCTCCGCTGCCCTGCAGGACCTGACCTGCCCGCCGTCGACGGTGTTCGCCGCCTTCAACGCGTACGCGGGAAGCGAGCGTTCCATGGAGGTGTACGGCTTCAACGATCACGAGGGAGGCGGCCCCTACCAGCAAGGCGTCCAACTGCGTTGGCTGAAGGGGCACTTGAGGAGCTGACTCGCAGAACCTCGCCCCGGCACCCGGCTCTTGTCACGGATTGGTCCGACCGGCTAGCTTGCGGGCTTGTCGGTGTCAGCCGTGCGCGATCCGCGATGACGTGTGTCCGAGGGAGCTCCCAATGGCCGTACGGGGCCGGCACCGCCGGTATCAGCCGAACCGCATCAACCGCGCGTCGCTGACCGTCACGGCGGGCGGCGCCGGCATGGCGCTCCCGCTGACCGTCGCGGGCACCGCGGGCGCGGCCGACGTCGACACCTGGAACAAGGTCGCGGCCTGCGAGTCCGGCAGCAACTGGAGCGTCAACACCGGCAACGGCTTCTACGGCGGCCTCCAGTTCAGGCAGTCCACCTGGGAGGCGTACGGCGGCACGGCCTACGCCCCGCGCGCCGACCGGGCCACCAAGGGCCAGCAGATCTCCGTCGCCGAGAGGGTCCTCGACGCGCAGGGCCCCGGCGCCTGGCCGGTGTGCTCGTCGAAGGCGGGCCTCACTCGGGGCGACGGCACGCCCGATGTGACTCCGGCCCGTGCGCCCGCCAAGCCGGAGCGGGCCCGGCGCGACGTCAAGGACGTCAGGCCCGAGGTGACCCCGCAGTCCACCGCGGGCACCGCCGAGATGTACACGGTCGTCCATGGCGACACCCTCTCCGGGATTGCCGGGGAACGCCGGGTCCGGGGCGGCTGGCAGCAGTTGTACGACGCCAACCGGCGCGTCATCGGGGACGACCCCGACCTGATCACGCCCGGGCAGCGGCTCTCGGTCCACGGGCAGCGGTCTGCGGGGGAGCGCGCCGGGAGCCGGGGGCACGAGCGCGCCTCCGACCGAGCGGATCACCGGTCCGCGACGCGCGCCCGCCAGCAGGCGGCGGAGAAGAAGGCCGCGCAGGAGAAGGCCGCGCGGGAGAAGGCAGCCGAACGGAGAGCGGCTGAGCGGAAAGCGGCCGAGAAGAAGGCCGCCGAGCGGAAGGCGGCAGAGAAAGCAGTCGCCGAGAAGAAGCGCCAGAAACCGCACTCCTCGAAGCCCTCCGCGCCCCGGCCCGACCACGCCACTCCCGGCGCCGTCGCCCCCGTCGGCGCCTCGCCCAGCACCCCCTATCGTGCGGCGGGCGGTTCCTGGTCGAAGGGGTACCACACGGGCGTCGACTTCCCCGTGTCCACCGGGACGTCCGTGAAGTCCGTCGCCGCCGGCCGGGTCGTCTCCGCGGGCTGGGGCGGCAGCTACGGCTACCAGGTGGTCATCCGCCACGCCGACGGGAAGTACAGCCAGTACGGCCACCTGTCGGCGCTCTCAGTGCGGGCCGGACAGCAGGTCGGCGCCGGGCAGCGCATCGCGAGGTCCGGGTCCACGGGCAACAGCACGGGCCCGCATCTGCACTTCGAGGTGCGGACGGGGCCCGGTTTCGGTTCCGATGTCGATCCGCTCGCCTACCTGCGGGCACGCGGCGTACGGATCTGAGCGGCCCCCGCTCCGGACGCTCCCCAACCCGCACGCTCCCTGACCCGGACATCCTCCGGCCCGGACGCCCTCCGCCTCAGCGGCCCTCCGGTCAGGACACCATCCGCTCGCGGCGGCTCGGCGGTCGCGGCCGGCTCCTGCGGTGCGCGACCGGCGCCTGCTGGGCCGGCACCCCAGGCAACACGTCCGCGGCGGCACGGGCCACGGGCCCGTCCGCCGCGTCGGAGGCGGCCTCCGACTCCGCTCCCGACCCCGGCCGGGGACCAGGCTGCCGGGCGGACGGTGACGGTCCGCCCCGTGCCACCTGACGGCCCTCGCCCACCGCCACGGTCGACGTCTCCCGCGCGATCCGCTCGGTCGTCAGCAGGACCAGGCCACTCGCCGCGACGACACCGCAGACCAGCGCCAGGACGGTACCCGCAGCGCCGTGGCGGAAGGATTCTCCGAACAGGGTCAGGCCGACCGCGGCCGCCGCCACCGGGTTCACGACGGTCACCGTGGCCAGCGGGGCCGCGAGGCCCGCGCCCCGGTACGAGGCCTGCGAGAGCAGGACACCGGCCGCCGCGAGCACCGCGATCGCCCCGAGGGTCGGAAGCTGCTCAAGGAGTGCGACGTCGCGGTCCCAGTCCACCGCCACCGTCTTCGTGAACACCGACGCGATGCCGAAGGCCCCACCGGCCGCACAGGCCAGGAGCACGCTGCGCATCACCGGGTGCCGGTGCGCCGCGTGCGCCGCGACCATCAGCGCGAGGACCCCGCAGCCCGTCGCCATGGCGAGCATGAGGCGCTCGGCCTCGGCCAGGGACTGCGCGTCGGACGACGAGGTGAGCGAGAGCAGCCCGGCGAGGCCCACCGTCGCCAGGAGCGCGCCCCGCCAGGCGGTGGCCCCGGCCCGGCGCCGTACGAACACGGCGGCCATCGGCAGGGCGAACACGATGGTCAGCGCGCCGAGCGGCTGCACCAGGCTGAGCGGACCGTAGGCGAGCGCCACCACGTGCAGCAGGGCGCCCAGGCCGTTCAGGGCGATCCCCGTCCACCAGGCGCCCCGGCGCAGCGGCGCGTACCCCTGGCCCGCCGACGTCGCCGCCACGCGCTCCTGGAGGATCGCGCCGCCGGCGTACGCCACGGCTGAGACGAGGGAGAGCAGCACGGACAGCGCCAGAGCACTCATGAGGTGCTCCGCGCGGCGCGGTGCGCCCGGTGATCCCGGTCTGGCGAACGGTCTGCTTCCATAGTGACAACGATGACTCCGAAATCCCTCCGAGTCGTCGTACCTGAGCAGGCAATTGGTCCTACTACCGATGGAGTACGACCTTTCCCGTGTCCTCCTGAAGAGGGGTTACCTCCTGGGCGCGGAGAGTGACCCCGATGCTCACCCCGGGCTCGGCCGGCATCCCGGGATTTGCTGTACTGCTGTCGTGACCACCCTCATCGACCTGGCAGAACTCGGCTCCGTCGGCGGATTCTTCGCTCTGCGCCGAGCCCCGGCGCACGACGGAAGCGCCCGGCCCCTCGCGCAGGCGTACGCGGCGCCCCGGGCCGGCGCCCACGATCCGCTCGGCTTCCGCGTCGACAAGGTCGCGCGGCGGCTCGGCGCCCCCGAGGACCGTATCGCGGTGTCCGTGGCCCAGCTCGGGCTCGCCGCCCGGCTCTGGTCGATCGCCCTCGGCTCCGCCGCGCTGTACGGCCGGGTGCCCGACCTCGACCCGGCGCTGCTGCGCTGGGACGCCGACGGCGCCTCGCCCGACGACCTGTGGCTGAGCGACGTACGACCGCTGCCCGGCGATGCCGGGACCCTCAGGGACGTCGTGCAGTACGGCCATCTGGCGCCGCTCGCCGACGCGTTGCGGGCCCGGTACCGGATCTCCGCCGGGCTGCTGTGGGGCAACGCGGGCTCCGCGCTCGCGGGCGCCGCGCGCGAACTGCACGGCTGGGCGGCGCGTTCGGGACGCGCGGACGTCGGGGAGCGGGCCATGGGGCTGGCCGCCGAACTCCTCGACCACCCGGAGCTGCGCGGCACCGGCACCCTGCGCGGCACCGCCTTCCGGCGTCGCAGCTGCTGCCTCTACTACCGGTGCCCCGGCGGCGGGCTGTGCGGCGACTGCTGCTTCGAACGCCCGCCGCAGCGGTCTTCCCCCGAGGCCCCGTCTGGGTGACCATGAGGTGGCGCGGCCGGCATCGGACGGACGACGGAGGGTGCTACGTGAAGGTGGGCCTGCTCACCCGGGAGTATCCGCCGGACGTCTACGGCGGAGCGGGCGTTCATGTCGAGTTCCTCGCGCGGGAGTTGCGCCCCCTCGTCGACCTCGACGTGCACTGCTGGGGGGACGGCGCGTCCGACGGCCTGGTGCGGCACGGCGCGTGGCCCGCGCTCGACGGCGCCAACGACGCGCTGCGCACCTTCTCCGTCGACCTCTCCATGGCGGCGGCCCTCGCGGGCCGCGATCTGATCCACTCCCACACCTGGTACGCCAGTCTCGCGGGCCACGTCGGCAAGCTGCTGCACGGCATCCCGCACGTGATGACCTCACACTCCCTGGAGCCGCTGCGCCCCTGGAAGGCCGAGCAACTTGGCGGCGGATACGCCCTTTCCAGCTGGGCCGAGCGCACCGCGGCCGAGTCCGCCGACGGGATCATCGCGGTGTCCGGCGCGATGCGCGAGGACATCCTCACCTGCTACCCGGCCGTCGACCCGGCCAGGGTCCACGTGGTGCACAACGGCATCGACACCGAGCTGTACCGCCCCGACCCCCGCACCGACGTCCTGGAACGGCTCGGCATCGACCCCGGGCGCCCGTACGTCCTCTTCGTCGGACGCATCACCCGGCAGAAGGGTGTGCCCCATCTGCTGCGCGCCGCACGGCGGCTGGACCGGGGCGTCCAGCTCGTCCTCTGCGCGGGAGCGCCGGACACTCCCGGGATCGACCTCGAATTCCGCACCCTCTTCGAGGAGCTGAGCCGCGCCCGCGCGGGCGTCCAGTGGATCCCCGAGATGCTCCCGCGCCCGGAGATCGTCCAACTCCTCACCCACGCCGCGGTGTTCGTCTGCCCTTCCGTGTACGAGCCGCTCGGCATCGTCAATCTGGAGGCGATGGCATGCGGCACGGCCGTCGTCGCCTCACGGGTCGGCGGCATCCCGGAGGTGGTGAGCGACGGGACGACGGGGTTGCTCGTCCCGTACAAGGAGAGCGACCCGGAAGGCTTCGAGCACGATCTCGGGCTGCTCCTGAGCAGGCTCGCCACCGACCCGGAGCGGGCCGGTGCGATGGGCACGGCCGGGCGTCACCGCGTGCTCAGGGAGTTCGGCTGGGACGCGGTCGCCCGGCGCACCGTTGATGTGTACGAGGAGATCCTGCACGCCGACAGATAGCCGACAAGTAGGGGGCTGGGATGCGCGGTGGACCTTCGGTGCTCGGAATCGTGCTCGCCGGCGGGGAAGGGAAGCGGATGATGCCGCTCACCGCCGACCGCGCCAAACCGGCCGTCACCTTCGGCGGCACCTACCGCCTCGTCGACTTCGTGCTCTCCAACCTCGTGAACGCCGACATCCTGCGCATCTGCGTCCTCACCCAGTACAAGTCGCACTCCCTGGACCGGCACGTGTCGACGACCTGGCGCATGTCGTCCCTCCTCGGCAACTACGTCACCCCGGTGCCCGCCCAGCAACGCCTGGGCCCGCGCTGGTACTTGGGCAGCGCCGACGCCATCCTGCAGTCACTCAACCTCGTCCACGACGAACAGCCCGACTACATCGCGGTGTTCGGCGCCGACCACGTCTACCGCATGGACGCCAGACACATGCTCCAGCAGCACGTCGAGAACGGCGCCGCGGTGACCGTGGCCGGGATCAGGGTGCCGCGCTCCGAGGCGTCGTCGTTCGGCGTCATCACGCCCGCCCGCGACGGGGTGAAGGTCGACCGCTTCCTGGAGAAGCCGGCCGACCCGCCCGGCCTGCCGGGCGCCCCCCACCAGGTCTACGCCTCGATGGGCAACTACCTCTTCACCACCAAGACACTCGTCGACGCCCTCCAGCAGGACGCCGAGGACGAGGCGTCGGCGCACGACATGGGCGGCTCCATCCTGCCCCTGCTCACCGAGCGCGGCTTGGCCCAGGTGTACGACTTCAACGACAACCACGTACCCGGCGAGACCCCGCGTGACCACGGCTACTGGCGCGACGTCGGCACCCTCGACTCGTACTACGAAGCCCACATGGACTTGATCTCCGACCACCCGGTCTTCAACCTCGACAACCGGCGCTGGCCCATCTACACGCACTCGGACGGCCTGCCGCCCGCCAAGTTCTGCGCGGGCGGCATCGCGGGCGAGTCGATCGTCAGCCCCGGCTGCGTCATCCGCGGCCAGGTCACCCGCTCCGTCCTCTCGCCCGGCGTGACCGTCGAGGAGGGCGCGGTCGTCCAGGGCTCCGTACTGCACGACAACGTACGGATAGGCCGTGGCGCCGTGGTGCGCGGCGCCATCCTCGACAAGAACGTCGACGTACCGCCGGGCGCCACGATCGGCGTCAACCCGGAGCGGGACGAGGAGCTGTACACGGTGTCGAGGGGCGGCGTGATCGCACTGGGCAAGGGCCGGACAGTGCCGGTGTGAGTGTGGCGGGGGACACTTCTCCGTAGGTTGATGCCGTAGATCAGCTGGGGGGCTGTGCGGGTGGGGCGCAAGGAGAAGCCGGTGGATCCGGCGGCGGGGCCGGTCCAGCGTTTCGCGTTCGAGTTGCGCAAACTGCGCCAGGAGGCCGGCGGGTTGTCGTACAGGGCGATGGCCCAGCGCGCCGGGTACTCGGTCACCGTGCTTTCCCAGGCGGCGGCCGGGGAGAAGCTGCCCTCACTCCCGGTTCTCCTCGCGTACGTGACCGCCTGCGGCGCCGACCCGGCTGCGTGGGAGCGGCGCTGGGAGGAGGCGGCTCGCGCGGATACCGAGCGGCTCCCGCCGGACCGGCAAGAGGAGGGGCAGGCGCCGTACCAGGGCCTGACGCGCTTCGAGCCGGCCGACCACGAGCGCTTCTTCGGCCGCGGGCGGCTCGTGGACGATCTGAGTGACGTGCTGCGCAGGCACCGGTGCGTCGCCCTCGTCGGCCCCTCCGGAAGCGGCAAGTCCTCCCTGTTGCGTGCCGGATTGATCCCCCTTCTCCAGCGGACGCCGGACCCTGTGCTGCGCCCGGCCGCGCTGCGTGTGCTCACGCCCGGGGACCACCCCATCGGCACGCACGGCGATGTGCTCGCGCCCGCCCCGGGGAGCGGCGACACGTTTTTGGTCGTCGACCAGTTCGAGGAGGTGTTCACCCTCTGCCGGGACCCCGGCGAGCGCGCGGCCTTCCTGGACCTGCTGCTGAGCGCGGACGCCCCGGACAGCCGACTGCGCGTGGTCCTGGGCATCCGGGCCGACTTCTACGGCCGCTGTCTGCAGCACCCCGGACTCGTCCCGGTGATGCGCCGGGCGAGCGTGCCGATCGGTCCGATGAGCCCGCAGGAGCTACGGGAAGCCGTGGTCAAGCCCGCTGCCGCGCGAGGCCTGATCGTAGAACGGGCGTTGACGGCCCGGCTCGTCGAGGAGGTGGCCGACGAGCCCGGCGGTCTGCCGCTGCTCTCCCACGTCCTGCTGGAGACCTGGCGCCGGCGTCAGGGCCGCACCCTGACGATGGGTGCCTACGAGGCCGCGGGAGGGCTGCACGGCGCCATCGCCCAGACCGCGGAGCACCTGTACGCGGCGCTCTCGCCGGACCAGCGCCTCGTCGCCCGCAGGATTCTGCTGCGGCTGATCACCCCCGGCCAGGGCGTACCGGACACCCGCTGCCCGGTGAACCGGTCCGCGCTGGAGAGGCCGGCCGTCAACGGGAGCGAGACGGGCATCGTCCTGGACCGGCTGGCGCGTGCCCGTCTGATCACGCTCGACCAGGACACCGTCGATCTCGCCCACGAGGCGCTGATCACCGCTTGGCCCAGGTTGCGCGGGTGGCTCGACGAGGGCCGGGGGCGGCTGCTCCTGCACGGCCGCCTCAGGCAGGACGCCCGGACATGGGTGGAATTGGGCAACGACTCCGGTTCCCTGTACAGAGGGGCACGTCTGGCAGAGGCAGAGGAAGCGTTCGGCTCCGGAACGGGGGCGGACGAACTCACGCCCACGGAGGCCGAGTTCCTGGCGGCCGGGCGGGCCGCGCGTGTGCGCGAACACCGGCGCCGCCGGAGTTCGACGGCCGTCGTGACCGTACTCGTAGTGCTCTCCATGGTGGCGGGCGTGGTGGCCTGGCAGCAGAACCGTGAGGGCGACCAGCGCCGCGCGGAGGCCGCTTCCCGCCGCCTCGCATCGCTCGCCGAGAACATGAGCGCCACGGAACCGAGGACCGCGATGCGGTTGAGCGCGGCGGCGTGGCGGATCAGACCTACGGATGAGGCAAGGGCAGCGTTGCTGGGAGCCGCGGCGCAGCCGGAGCAGGACGCGTTTGCCGTCCCGGGCGGGCGGGCCGATGACGTGGTCCGGCTCAGCAGGGACGGGCGGACGATGGTCGTGGCCTCGGAGGCCGGGGGCCGAGTGAGGGGCTGGGACGTGGCCGCTCACCGGCGCACGGTCGGGTTCCGACTGCCCGAGGGGGAGTCGCTGGTGGATCTCTTGCCGGACGGGCGGCTGTTGACGCAGAGCGAGCACGGACGGCGGGTCCGTGACCTCTCCTCAGGGAAGCCGATGGGTGCGCCCGTCGTAGATCCCCACACCGACGAAGAAGCTCTCTCCTCCACCCCCAGTGGGCGCATGGTACTGGTGCAGGGCAGTACATCGATGGCGCTGTGGGACCTGCGCCGGGAGCGCATGGTGTTCCGGCGCGGGGGCGAGCAAATCCAGAATGTGGCCGTCAGCGGGGACGACCGTTATCTGGCCCTGTGCAAGGGGCGCTCTCTGGAGGTGTGGGACGTCGGCCCGCGGCGCCGATTGCGAACGCTCCACACCGCGGAGCTGGCCCGCGCCGCCTGCCGTGGTACCGCGCAACTGGACTTCGATCCGCAGGGCAGGCTGCTCCTGGTGGACGAAGGCATACGAGGTTACGACGTCCGCACGGGGAGGAAGGTGCTCGAAGTCGATCACGAGGAATCGCTGACGGATGTCGAGATCAGTTCTGACGGGCGGTTCGTCGTCTCCGCCGACACCGAGGCGATCTTGCTGTGGCGGGCCCAGTCCGACGGATACGAGCTCGTGCACCGGTATCGCCACTCCGGCGACTCCGTCGGGGATCTGCGGCTGGACCTGGAACAGCGGACCATCCGGTATCTGGAGGGTGACGACGGCGCGAACACCGCCGTGCGGACGTTGTTCCTGGGCGATGCGGTCGCCTCCTGGAGGCGCGCACCTTCTGTGGGGGCGGCCTTCAGTCCGGATGGCAGGCAGCTCGTCACGGCTCGGAACGAGCGCGGGAGGGCGCGATTCGAGGTGCGGCCCACGGCCGGTGGTGGTCGGGCGGTGACACTGCCGTCGGCGGACTGCGAAGCGAGCGAGGATTCCTGGGACTTCTGGTGCTGGCCCTCGTTGGCATTCAGCGGCGACGGCCGGAGTCTCGCTTATGGTGCCGTTGCACTGGACAGGGAGGGGCTCCTTCTGGGCCCGCAGCGGATCAAGGTGTGGGACGTGCGGGAGAACTGCCGGCCGGCGGACTTCGTGACGGGCGCGAAGGGGCAGAGCGCTCGGTCGATCGCGCTGAACTCCGGCGGTACCTCTGTGCTCGTCCTCCGCCAGGAACCGGAACCCGCGCTGGAGACGTGGGACGTACGGGACGGCACCAAGGCGGCACGGCCGGTGTGGGAGGCCGACGTCCATGTCCGGGGCACCTCCGTGGCCCCCGGGAGCGGCGGCATGGTCATGCGGCCGGACGGACGACGCCTCGCTACCGCCTTCGGCACCTTCGCCCTGCCGTCGGGCCGCCGGACCGAGGACACCGCGGAGAACACCGCGCCGCTCGCCAATGCCACCGCCCTCGCCTACCGGCCCGATGGCGAGCGGCTGGCCGTGGGTGAACCCACAGGCCGGGTGTCCCTTTACGACGGCAATGTCACACGGCGCCTGGCCTCTCTCGCCGGAACGGTTTCGGGACTCGACAGCGAGTTGGAGTCGGCGGATGCCCTCGCCTACTCCCACGACGGCAAGACTCTCGCCGTCGGCGGTGACGAGGGCACCGTCCGCCTCTGGGACGCGGCCTCCGGCCGTCCCCTCGGGGGCCCGCTGCCCACCGCCGGCAATGCCGTCGAGGCGGTTGCGTTCAGCGAGGACGACCGGACCGTACTCGTGGCCGGTGAACAAGTGCCCCTTCGCTCGTACGCCATCGATCCGGAGCGCGCCACCGACACCGTTTGCGAGCGCGCCCGCGGCGGCCTGTCCCGCACCGATTGGAAGGCGTACATCCCGGACATGCCATACCGGGACATCTGCTGAAGCGGTCGATCGAGCCGCGCGCTCACAGCACCCGGCGCCCGCGCCCCAGCCACGTCTGCGCGATCACCACCACCGCCAGGAAGGTGCCGCTCACCACCTGCTGGTAGGCCGAGTCGAGCGAGCCGATCTGGTTGATGACGTTCTGGATCACCTTCAGGAGCAGCACGCCGACCAGCGATCCGCTGATGAAGCCGAACCCGCCGGAGAGCAGCGTGCCGCCGATGACGACCGCGGAGATCGCCTCCAGCTCCATGCCGGAGCCGAGGATCGTCACCCCGGAGACCAGCCAGGCCGCGTTGAGGGCTCCGGCCAGCCCCGCGCAGAGGCCCGAGACCGTATAGACGGCGATCTTCGTACGGGCGACCGGCGCGCCCATCAGCGCCGCCGCGTCCTCGTTGCCGCCGACCGCGTACACGTACTGGCCGAAGCGGGTGCGGCGCAGCACGACGGCGCCCGCGGCGAACAGGGCGACCGTGATCCACACGGGCGCGCCGACGCCGAGCACCTTGCCCTGGCCGAGCGTCGCGAAGAACGTGTCCTTGTCGACGAGGTACGTCCTTGAGCCCTCGTCCGTGACCGACAGGAGGATGCCGCGCGCGCCCAGCATCGCCGCGAGCGTCACGATGAACGGCGCGAGCCGGGAGCGGGCGATCAGCACGCCGTTGACCAGGCCGATCAGCCCGCACACGGCGAGCGGCAGGAGCAGCGCCACCGCCGTGCCGTACCGCGAGCCCCAGGCGGCGAGGACCCCGCCGAGGGCGAACAGCGAACCGACCGACAGGTCGATGCCGCCGGTGACGATGACGAACGTCATGCCGAGCGCGACCACCGCGAGGAACGCGGAGGACAGCGCCATGTTCTGGAGGTTGTCGCCGGTCAGAAACGTGTCGAAACCGGCCGACGCGGCCACCGCGGCGACGATCAGGGTGACGAGCGCGCCGTGCTGCTGGGCCAGCGCACTCAGCCGCTCGGAGCGGGAGGGGCCGACGGCCTGCTCTTCTTCCTGGGCGGCCTGGCTCATGGCGTCCGCCGGACTCTTCGTGCCGGTGGTCATCGCTTGCCCCTCTCGCGTGCCGCGTAGACCGCGAGGATGATCACCACGGCCTGGGCGATCTGCGTCCACGACGGCGGCAGGTCGTGCTTGATGAGGGTGGCCGTGAGCAGCTGGATCAGTACGGCGCCCGCCACGGTGCCGCCGATCCGGACGCGCCCGCCACTGAGCGGTGTGCCGCCGACCACCACGGCGGTGATCGCGGAGAGCTCCATCAGATTGCCGAGCGAGGTCGGGTCGCTGGCGCTCAGGCGCGCCGTCGCGAGGACACCGGCGAGCGCCGCGAGAGCGCCCGATATGACGTAGACGACGATGAGTACGCGGCGCACGGGCAGGCCCGCGAGCAGTGCGGCCGGGCGGCTGTCGCCGATGGCCAGGAGCTGCCGGCCGAACGTGGTGCGCCGTACGACGAAGGCGACGACCAGCGCGAGGGCCGCCGCGATCAGCACCAGGTAGGGGATGCCGATCACGTCGCCCGAGCCGAGCGAGGCCATGGTCGGGTCGCGTACGTCCTTGAGCTGGGGGAGAAGGACCAGGGCGAGGCCCCGGCTCGCGACCATCAGGGCGAGCGTCGCCACGATGGGCTGGACGCCGACGAAGGCGACGAGCGAACCGTTCGCCGCGCCGACCGCCATGCCGCCGAGTACCGCCACGACCAGGGCGATCCACATCCCGTAGCCGAGGTAGAGCGAGATCAGGGAGGTGGAGAGGGCCATCACCGAGCCGACGGAGAGGTCGACGCCCTCGGTGCCGATCGCGAGGGCCATGCCGAGCGCCACGACGAGGACGGGGGCGACCTGGACGGCCTGGGTGCGGAAGTTCTCGCCGGAGAGGAAGTGCGGGGTGAAGAGGATGTTGACGAGGAGGAGGACGGCCACGCCGAGGTAGACGCCGTACTCCTGGAGGAGGCGGAGCGCGCGTTCCCGGTCGCGGGGGACGACCGTGCTGCCGTCCGGGCCGGGGCCCGCCGGGACGGCGAGCGCGGCGGGGGAGGGGTCACTCACCGCGGCCTCCGGTGGTGGCCCGCGGGGTGGCTATGGCGCGAAGCAGGCGGTCCTCGGTGACGTCGGCGCCGGTGAGTTCCTCCACCACGGCGCCGTCCTTGAGGACGACGACCCGGTCCGAGCCCTCGATGAGCTCCTCCATGTCCGAGGAGATCAGCAGGACGCCGAGGCCGTCCGCCGCCAACTCGTCTATCAGGCCCTGCACTTCGGCCTTGGCGCCGACGTCGATGCCGCGGGTGGGCTCGTCGAGCAGGAGGACTTTCGGGTGCATCGCGAGCCAGCGGGCGAGCAGTACCTTCTGCTGGTTGCCGCCGGAGAGCTCGCCGACCTTCTGGTGCGGTCCCGACGCCTTGATGCGCAGCCGCTTCATGAAGGTGTCCACGATCGCGTCGATGCGGTCCTCGTGCACCAGGCCGAAGCGGGAGAGGCGGGGAAGCGCGGCCAGGGCGATGTTCTCGCGGACCGAGAGGCCGGGGACGATGCCCTCCGCCTTGCGGTCCTCGGGGAGCAGGCCGATGCCGGCGCGGATGGCGGCCGGGGTCGAGCCGGTGCGGATCCGTGAGCCCGCGACGACGACGCGCCCGGAGCCGGGAGGCAGTGCGCCGGCGATGGCCTTCGCCGTCTCGCTGCGGCCCGAGCCGAGCAGCCCGCCGAGACCCACGACCTCGCCGGGCCGGATGGCGACGGAGACACCGTGCAGACGGTGACGCACAGTCAACTCGGTTGCCCGCAGGACCGGTTCCTCGGCCGCCCCGTGGTCGCCCGTGAAGCGGGTGAGTCCCTCGTTCCGCACGGTCTCGATCTCCCGGCCCAGCATCAGTGCCACCAGACGCAGCCGGTCGAGTTCGGCCAGCGGTCCCGTGTGCACCACCTTGCCGTCGCGCAGCACGGTGACGGTGTCGCACACCTCGTACAGCTCGTCCAGGCGGTGGCTGACGTAGATCACCGCGATGCCGCGCTCGCGCAGCATGCGGATCACGCCGAACAGGGTGCGCACTTCACGGGGTTCGAGGGACGACGTCGGCTCGTCCATCACGACGACGCGCGCGTCGACCGAGACCGCGCGGGCCAGGGCCACCATCTGCTGCGTTCCGACGCCGAGTTCGCGCAGGGGGCGGCGTACGTCGACGCGGACACCGAGGCCCCGCAGCGCCTCGTCGGCCTCGCGGTGCATCCGCCGGAAGTCGATCAGACCGAGGCGGCCGCGCGGTTCGCGGCCTAGGAAGAGGTTGCGGGCCACGCTCATCAGGGGGACGAGGTTGACCTCCTGGTAGATGGTGGAGATGCCCGCGTGCTGCGCTTCGAGCGGGGTGGCGAAGCGGACCGGACGGCCGTCGTACACCAGCTCACCCGCGTCCGGCCGGTACACCCCCGTCAGGACCTTGATGAGGGTGGACTTGCCCGCGCCGTTCTCACCGATCAGTGCGTGCGCCTCGCCCGCGTGGGCGGTGAAGTCGACCGCGTCCAGGGCGCGCACGCCGGGGAACGTCTTGGTCAGGCCGGTGACCGACAGCACGTCAGTACGCCTTGCCGAGATCGGACTCGGCGTTCTTCTCGGTGTACGCGTCGTCCTTGATGACGATCGACCGCGCCACCTTCTCGCCCTTGGTGAAGGCGTCCAGGGTCTTGAGGGCGAGGGGGCCGAAGCGCGGGTTGGACTCGACCACACCGTCGATCCAGCCGTCGACGATGCCCCGCACGGCGCCCTTCGTGCCGTCGATCGTCACGATCTTCACGTCACCGGCCTTCTTGCCGGCGCCCTTGAGGGCGTTGACGGCGCCGAGGCCCATCTCGTCGTTCTCGGCGTAGATCCCGGTGATGTCGGGCTTGGACTGGATGAGCTGCTCGGTGACCTGCTGGCCCTTCTCGCGGGCGAACTCGCCGGTCTGCTTGAAGACGACCTTCAGCTCCGGGGCCTTCTCCTTGATGCGGTCCTCGAAGCCCTTGGTGCGCTCGGTCGTGACGTTGTTGCCCGCGGCGCCGAGCAGGATGGCGATCTTGCCCTTGCCGCCCGTCGTCTCGATCATCCGGTCCGCGGCCCGCCTGCCCTGTGCGACGAAGTCGGAGCCGATGTAGCTCACGTAGTCCTTGCAGGCGGTCGCGTTGATCTTGCGGTCGATGGTGACGATCGGGATGTGCTTGGCGCCCGCGGCGCGCAGCACCGGCTCCCAGCCGTCGGAGTTGAGCGGCGCGACGACGAGGAGGTCGGCGCCCTTGGCGATGAGGTCCTGCACGTCGCTGATCTGCTTGGAGAACTGCGACTGGGCGTTGGCGGTGAGGAGCTCGACACCGCGCCTCTTCGCCTCGGCCCGCATGGAGGCCGTCTCCGCGATGCGGAAGGGGTTGGCCTCCTTCTCGGACTGGGAGAAGCCGACGGTCGCCTTCTTCAGGTCCAGCTTCTCGCCGCCGTACGCGTCGATCCCGCAGGTCTTGCCGCCGCCCTCGCCCGAGGACGCGACCTTCTGCCCGGCGTCGCCCCGGTCCTGCGACGCGGAACCGCCCCCGTCGGACGAGTCGTCCTCGGACTTCGCGCAGCCCGCGGTGAAGACCAGGCCCGCGGCGAGGCCGACGGCGGCAAGGGTCCTGGCTGAGGTACGGCTGAGGAGTGTGGTCGGCTTCATTGAGGTCCCCAAACGGCACGGCCCCGGCACTGAGAGCGCTCACGGGAGAGACGGCACTGGCGGTCAACTCGGCGGTACGGGGGAGGTTTTACATCGTTGAAAGAGGGCTGTAAACCCTCCGCGCACTTTTCGCCGACCGGTGCAGGCCGCCCGGGCGCGGCTTCGGATCACCGGCGGCCGAGCGTGCTCTCCCGCTCAAGCAGCCGGAAATCCGCGGTGAGTTCACGCCCGCAGGACTCTTCCGGATGGGCCAGGCTGTGCAGCAGCGACTCGACCGCGAGCCGCGCGATGGCCTGCTTGTCCGGTGCCACCGTGGTGAGCGTGACGGCTCCGAACTGCCCCTCGGCGATGTCGTCGAAGCCGACCACCGCGACGTCCCACGGCACGCGCAGACCGCGCTCGTGCAGGACGCGCATCGCGCCGATCGCCACCAGGTCGTTGTACGCGAACACCGCGTCGGGCCGCACCCCGGCGTCCAGCATCCGTGCCATCGCCCTGGCGCCGTCCCACCGGTCCCAGCCGCCGACCGGGCCCACCAGGCTCTCGGGCGCCGCGATCCCGGCCGCCGTCAGTTCCTCGCGCCAGCCGGCGAGGCGCAGGTGGGCGGGGCGGTTCGCGGAGTCCGTACGGGCGCCGAGGAACGCGATGGTGGTGCGCCCGCGGCCGATGAGGTGGCGCACCGCGGCCCGGCTCGCCGCGACGTTGTCGATCGCGATGTGGTCGTAGGGCAGGTCGTACTCGCGCTCGCCGAGCAGCACGAGCGGCACGTCGTCCTCGCGCCCGCGCAGGTCCTCCGCCTCCAGCTCGATCGGGCTGAGGATCAGGCCGTCGATCACCCGGGCCCGGAACCCCTGGCTGACAAGCACCTCCTGTTCGCGCTCGCCGCGCGTGTGGTCCAGGAGCACGGTGAACTCGTGCTCGGCCGCGGCGTCGATGACGGCGCCCGCGAGTTCGGCGAAGTAGGGGTTGCCCAGCTCGGGGACGGCGAGCGCGATGATCCCGGTGCGCCCCTTCCTGAGGTGGCGGGCCGTCAGGTTGGGGCGGTAGCCGAGTTCGTCGATGGCCTCCTGCACGCGGGCCCGCATCGCCGGGGTGACGTGCTGATACTTGTTCACCACGTTCGAGACGGTCTTGATCGAGACGCCCGCCCGCTCCGCGACGTCCCTAAGGCTTACCCGCACTGCTTCTCCCTGCGTCGGTGGCCGCCCCGGCCGTCCGGGGCGTCTGCCGGGACCCTGGACAGCGCGCCGGGGGGCGTGCTGTCATGCCAACTGCCGTTCCTTCCAACGTTGTACAGATTCGTTGTACAGACTGCAGCGACGAGCCGCCACCCTTCCTCACCAAGGAGGATCCGTGCGCATCAGAAGACATCCCGGACGCCCCGGACGCCCCGGACGCCCCGGACGACTCGGCCGACACCTCGCCCTGCTGCTCGCAGGGGCCCTCGGCATCGCCGGACTGACCTCGGTCCCCGCCGCGACCGCCGACGACGATCCAGCCGAGATCCACGGGCTCAAGGGCGAGTACTTCACCCAGTCCGCCCCCGGCGCCTTCGACTTCGACGAGCTGAAGGCCACAGGCCTCGACCCGAACATCGACTTCGGCAACCTGGAGCCCCGCCTCAAGGCCACCACCGGTCAGGCCGACGACGTCAGCGTCCGCTGGACCGGCCGGATCGTGCCCGAGAAGACCGGCGCCACCACCTTCTCGATGATCGGCGACAACGGCTTCCGCCTCTGGGTCGACGGCAAGCTCGCCATCGACCACTGGCAGGACGACTGGGACAAGGAACAGACGTCCCCGGGCGTTGAGTTGACGGCCGGTAAGGCGTACGACATCAAGGTCGAGTACTTCGAGCACTACGGCGGCTCCAACCTGCGCCTGAAGTGGACGCAGCCCGGCGCTGAGAAGAAGGCCGTCCCGCGCTCCGCCCTGCGCATCCCCGCCGACTTCGACTACGACGGCGCCATCGACGCCACCGTGCTGAAGGACGGCCGCAGCCTCAAGCTCGACTTCGCCCAGCCGCTCGCCGCCCCGCCCGCCGGCCTCACCGGCCACCTCGACGCCGTCATCGGCGGCGCCACGTGGCCCCTGGAAAGCGTCAAGCCCGACCCGGCCGACCACCGCAGCCTGCTCGTCGGCCTGAAGGAACCCGTCGTCGGCAAGAAGGGCGGCGACGCTCCCGGCCTCGCCGACATCCGCTACGACGGCAAGGGCGGCCTGAACGGCACGGACGGTGCCGCCGTCGGCCAGTTCTGGACCAGCGGCCCCAACCACTCCGAGTACGAGCTGCGCACCACATGGGCCGACGACGTCACGCCCGGCAACGCGCACCGCGAGTACCCCCGGCCGCAGTTGAAGCGGACCGACTGGCAGAACCTCAACGGCTCCTGGCAGTTCGCCGCCGCCGAGGCGGGCCAGAAGCCCCCGGTCGGCAAGAAGCTCAAGGAGAAGATCCTCGTCCCCTACCCCGTGGAGTCCCAGCTCTCCGGAGTCGAACGGCACGAAGACCGCATGTGGTACCGCCGCACCTTCACCGTCCCCAAGGACTGGCGGGTCGGCCACGGCAAGCGGCTCCGCCTCAACTTCGGCGCCGTCGACTGGCAGTCCGAGATCTACGTCAACGGCACGAAGGTCACCGAACACCAGGGCGGCTACGACAAGTTCAGCGCCGACATCACCGACGCGCTGAAGCCGGGCCGCACCCAGGAACTCATCGTCGGCGTGTACGACCCGACCGACGCGGAGGACGGCGCGAACCCGCCCGTCGGAAAGCAGCGCCTGGACCCCAGCGGCATCTGGTACACCCCGTCCTCCGGCATCTGGCAGACCGTGTGGATGGAGCCGGTCGCCGCCGACCACGCCGACTCCCTGAAGATCACGCCTGATGTGCCGGGCAAGCGTGTCACCGTCGAGGCGAAGGGCGTGCGCGACGGCGTGCCGGTCACGGCCGCCGCGTACGCGGGGCGCAAGAAGGTCGCGGAGGTCAGCGGGCGCACCGGAAAGCCGCTGACGCTCAGGATCAACGACCCGCGCCTGTGGTCGCCGGACGACCCCTTCCTCTACGACCTGGAGGTGCGGGTCGGCGACGATCGTCTCACCAGCTACTTCGGGATGCGCTCCATCGCCGTCGAGAAGGTGAACGGCATCCCGCGCACCCTGCTGAACGGCAAGCCCGCCTTCCTCATGGCCACGCTCGACCAGGGCTTCTGGCCGGACGGCCTGCACACCGCGCCGAGCGACGAGGCGCTCGCGTACGACCTGAAGATGCACAAGGCCATGGGCTTCAACTCGGTCCGCAAGCACATCAAGGTCGAGCCCGACCGGTGGTTCTACTGGGCCGACAGGCTCGGGCTGCTCGTCTGGCAGGACATGCCCGCGATGGAGGCCGGACGCACCCCGGACGCCGCCGCCCGCGCCCAGTACGAGCGCGAGATGAAGCAGATGATCGACGAGCACTCCAGCAGCCCCTCGGTCGTCATGTGGGTCACCTTCAACGAAGGATGGGGCCAGTACGACGTGGGCCGCATCGCCGAACGAGCCAAGGCCTGGGACCCCACGCGCCTGGTCAACAACATGTCGGGCCTGAACCTCGGGGCCGACGGAGGCGCCGGCGACATCATGGACGAGCACGGCTACCCCAGCCCGGCACTCCCGCCGCGCCCCGACGGCCGACGGGCCCTGGTGAGCGGCGAGTACGGCGGACTCGGCCTCGCGGTGCCCGGCCACGCCTGGGCCGTGCAGCAGAGCTACGTCGACGTGGACCCGGCGACGTACACCGACGACTACATCGCCAAGCTCGACGACGTGCGCGCGCTCGCCTGCAAGGGGAACAACGGCGCCGTCTACACCCAGATCACCGATGTGGAGGGCGAGTTGAACGGCCTGATCACCTATGACCGCAAGGTCGTCAAGCCGGACGTGGGGCGGGTGAAGGCGGCGCACGAAGCGCTGATCCGTGACGCCTCACAGGCCACGGTCCCGGGCTGCCCCGGCTCCTGAGGCGAAAGGACAGGTTCTCGCCGCGCTCTCACCGCATCTGACGCCGTACCAGTTCATGCAGACGCCCGCCCGTGTCGGCCAACAGCTGCGCGGGCGGGCCCTGTTGCACGATGCGGCCCTGTGCCATGACGACGACGCGGTCGGCGTCCATGACGGTGGAGAGGCGGTGGGCGATCACGACACGGGTCGCGTTCAGGGCCCGGGTGCTGTCGATGACCGTGCGCTGCGTCTCGTTGTCCAGGGCGCTCGTCGCCTCGTCGAAGAAGAGGACGCGGGGGCGGCGGATCAGGGCCTGGGCGATCATCAGGCGCTGGCGCTGACCGCCGGAGACCGCGCCGCCGCCGGAGATCATCGTGTGCAGGCCCATCGGCATGCGCTTGATGTCCTCGGCGAGCCCGGCCATCGCGGCGGCCTCCCACGCCTCCTCCTGCGTGTACGACTCGGCGCCGCAGATGCACTCCAGGATCGAGCCGGTCAGCGGCTGGGCGTTCTGCAGGACCACACCGCACTGGCGGCGCACCGCCGACCGGTCGAGGGCCGACAGGTCCTGGCCGTCGTAGAGCACGCTGCCGGAGACCGGTTCGTCGAAGCCGATCAGCAGGCGGAGCAGCGTCGACTTGCCGCAGCCGCTCGGCCCGACGACGGCCACGAACTCGCCCGGCCGGATCGCCAGGGACACGTCGTCCAGGACCAGCGGGCCATCGTCGGTGTAGCGGAACGACAGGCCGCGCGCCTCGATCCCGCCCTGGAGCTCGCCCGGCTGCGCGCTCCCGGCCCGCACCTCCGGTGCCTCGTCGAGCACCGGCTTGATCTGCTCGAACATCGGGAGCACCGCCGCCGCCGAGATCAGCGCGCCGGTGAGCTGGGTGACGGACGTCAGGAGCATCGTCACGGCGGTGCTGAAGGTGAGGAACTCGCCCGCGCTCAGGCTGCCGCGCGCCGGACCCGCGAGGAGGACGAACATGACGAGCGTGCAGAGCGGCAGGTAGACCGAGTTCAGGACGGTCGTGATGTTCTTGACGCGGCCGGCCCGCCGCTGCAGCTCGCGGCTGCGCGCGAACTCGCCCGCCCAGGCCGCGTACGCGAAGCTCTCCGCCCCGGCCACCCGGAGCTTGGGCAGCCCGCGCAAGGTCTGGAACGCCTGGTTGTTCAGCTTGTTGCCGAGCTCCACCAGGCGCCGCTGCCACCGCAGTTCCCACAGCCCGAGGGTGAGGAAGACGGCGGCGATGACGGCCAGCATCGCCAGGGCGGCGAGGGCGAGAGGGACGCTGTAGAGCAGCAGCAGGACCACGTTCATCGCGCCGACCGAACCGGCCTGGAGGGCGACGGGGCCGATGCCCGAAAGTACCCGGCGGATCGCGCTGACGCCCATCGCCGCGCTCGCCAGCTCGCCGGTGGAACGCGCGGCGAAGAAGCGCGTGGGCAGCCGGAGCAGCCGGTCCCAGACCGCCGGTTGCAGCGCGCTCTCCATGCGCCCCTCCATCCGCAGCACGGTCAGGTTCTGCAGCAGCATGAACGCCGCCGAGACGATGCTGGTGACCATGACGGCCAGGGACACCTGGACGATCAGGCTCCGCTGCGCGTTCGGCACGAAGACGCCGAGCACCTGCCCCGTCGCGACCGGCACCAGCGCCCCGACGGCGACCGTCGACAGAGTGGCGAGCACGAGGTTGCGCACGTCGCCGCCGGTGCCCCGCAGGCTGAAGCGGAACAGCCGCCACGGCGTCAGGGGCCGCTCCGGCAGCGGCCGGTAGAACATGACGGCCCGCGGTTCGAACTCGTCGGCGTTGGACGCGTCGACGCGGGTGCGCCGCCCGGACGTGGGGTGCACCGACTCGTAGCCGCCGCGCCGCCACAGCAGCGCGACCGGCGCGCCGCTCGCGGCCCTGTGGCCGACCAGCGGGCCCGTGTTCTCGCGCCACCAGCGGCCGTCGAGCCGGACGGCGCGGGAACGGACGCGGGAGGCCACCGCGATCTGCTCCACCGGGTCGGTCCGGTCGCCGGCCGCGCCGCCCTCCGCGCTGCCGGCCAGCGTGATGCCCGCCGCCTCTGCTACCAGCCGGCAGGCCGCGTACGTCGCGTCATGGCCGGCGCGGGACGCGGTACGGCGCCCACCGCCCCTGCCCGAACGCCCGATGGAGGCGAGCAGGGTCCGGTCGGCCTGCTCGCGGACGTTCTCGCCCGCCTTGATCCCGGCCGCCGTACGGTCCTCGTGGGCCCGCTCCAGGCGTTCGATCCAGCGGTCGAGGGTCGACAGGAGCCGGTACTGCTGGTTGACCATCCGCTGCCACATCGCGGCGTCGACGAGCAGATCGCCGGTGGCCTCGGCGCTGTAGGCGGCGCCGTACTGCACGCTGCCCGGCGCGACAGGCATCCAGAGGATGTCGTCGTCCGTCACCATCTCGTCGCCCACGGCCCGGCCGTCGAGCGGCGCCTCCAAAAGGACCCGGTGGCCGCGCCCGATGCCGAGCGCGAAGGCGTGCTCCAGCAGGCTCAGCGTCGTGTCCTGGGTGTCGTACTGGGTGGGGTACCGCTGCTCGTACGACCAGGTGTCGCCGTAGTCGGGCCGGTACAGCTCACGCAGCGGAACGCGGCGCAGCTCGCAGCCCCGCAGCGGTCGGCCGACCAGGGTGTGCCGGGGGCCTTCGACGGGGCCGAGAAGGAGGGTGCCCGGCTCCAGGCGGCCGAGGTAGTGCCAGTGACCCTGCTGCGCGGCGTCGACGGCGAACAGGTCGAGGGCGCCGGCCACGACGAACCAGAGCACCTGCGGGCCCTCCAGGTGCACGCTGCGCAGGCCCGTGCCGTCGACGGGTGTGCCGAGCGCGCCGAAGGCGGCGCCGACCGCGTCGTGCGCGTACGGGGTCTGCTGCTCCGGTACCGACGTCACCTCAGTGCTCCTTGACCAGGTCGGCGTAGGGGCCACCGGCCGCGACGAGGTGTTCGTGGCGTCCGCGCTCCACCACCTGGCCGTGGTCGAGGACGACGATCTCGTCGCTGTCGCGCACCGTGCTCAGGCGGTGGGCGATGACGACGCAGGCGCAGCCGCGGCGGCGCAGATTGTCGATGATGACCTGCTCGGTCTCGGCGTCCAGGGCGCTGGTGACCTCGTCGAGGACGAGGACACTCGGGCGCCGGACCAGGGCCCGCGCGATCTCCAGGCGCTGGCGCTGCCCGCCGGAGAAGTTACGCCCGTCCTGCTCCACCCGGCCGTGGATGGAGGCCGGCCTGCGGGCCACGACCTCGTACAGGCAGGCGTCCTTGAGGGCGGCGATCACGGCGTCGTCGGGGATGGAGGGGTCCCACAGGGCGACGTTGTCGCGGACCGTGCCCTCGAAGAGGAAGACGTCCTGGTCGACGAAGGAGACGGAGGCGGCGAGCGCGCCGCGCGGAATGTCCTCAAGGCGCTGCCCGTCGATGCGGATCGTGCCCTCCCACGGGCTGTAGAGCCCTGATATCAGCCGGGAGACGGTCGACTTGCCGCTGCCCGAGCCGCCGACGAGCGCCACCTGCTGCCCCGGCCCGACCGACAGCGAGAAGCCGGTCAGGAGCGGCTTGTCGAGGGGGTTGTAGCCGAAGGTGATGTCGTCGAGGGTGACGTGGCCCTTGAGACGGCGGGTGCTCGCGGCGGGCTCGGGGCGGGAGTAGAGCGTGTCGACGGGGAAGTTCTCGACGTCCTTGAGGCGGGCGACGTCGGCGGCGAAGTCCTGGATGCGGCCCGCGACGCCGTTGAGCCGGGTGATCGGCGCGGTGAAGCGGGTGACGAGGGCCTGGAACGCGACGAGCAGCCCGACCGACAGATGTCCCTCGACCGCGCGCAGACCGCCGATCCACAGGATGAGTGCGCTGTTGAGGGTGGCGAGGGTCGGCGCGACGATCCCGAGCCAGGCGCTCGGGACGCCGAGGCGCTGCTGCTCCTCCAGCGTGGTGGCGTGCTGCCCGGCCCAGCGCCGGAAGTAGCCGTTCTCACCGCCGGTGGCCTTCATGGTCTCGATCAACTGCAGGCCGGTGTAGGAGGTGTTGGTGAGCTTGGCGCTGTCGGCGCGCAGCTTCTGGGTGCCGGTGGCGCGCAGCCGGATGACGACGCGCATCGCCACGACGTTGAGCAGGGCGATGCCGACGCCGACGAGGGTGAGCTGCGGATCGTACGTCCACAGCAGGGCCGCGTAGAGGAGGACGACGACGCCGTCGACCCCGGCGGCCGTGAGGTCGCGGGCCAGGGTCTCGGCGACCGCGTCGTTCGACGCGAGGCGCTGCACGAGGTCGGCGGGGGAGCGCTGGGCGTAGAACGTGACGGGCAGCCGGAGGAGATGGCGCAGGAAGCGGGCGCTGCCGAGGGTGGAGGAGATGATGCGGCCGCGCAGCAGGTTCGCCTGTTGCAGCCAGGTCAGCACGACGGTGAGCGCCACCATCGCGCCCATCGACGCGAAGAGCGCGCCGAGCAGCGAGGTCTGGCGGCCGACCAGGAAGAGGTCGATGTACGTCCGGCTGAGCGCGGGCAGCGCGGCGCCGACCGCGACGAGCAGCAGGCTGGCGAGGAGCGCGGCGAGCATCGTGCCCGTGGTGCCGCGCAGCCGGGCCGGGAGGGCCTTCATGACGCCGGGCCTGCGGCCTCCCGTACGGAAGTCCGCACCCGGTTCGAGGACCAGGACGACCCCGGTGAAGCTGGTGTCGAAGTCCTCCGACGGCACGAAGCGGCGGCCGTTGTCCGGGTCGTTGATGTAGACGCCACGGCGGCCGAGGCGGCGCCCCATGCCGTCGTACACGACGTAGTGGTTGAACTCCCAGAACAGGATCGCGGGCGCCTCGACCTCGGCGAGCGCGGCGGGCTCCATCTGCATGCCCTTGGCCGTGAGGCCGTAACTCCGTGCCGCCTTCAGCAGGTTGCTGGCCCGTGAGCCGTCGCGGGAGACGCCGCACGCGATGCGCAACTCCTCCAGGGGGACGTGCCGTCCGTGGTGGGCGAGGACCATGGCGAGGGCGGCGGCGCCGCACTCCACGGCCTCCATCTGCAGGACGGTGGGCGTGCGGACCGTCTTCGGGCGCCTGCCCTTCGACGCGGGGCGGGGCGCGGCCCTGCGGCGGCCGGAGCGCGGGGGTTCGGTGCGGTGCCTGCGGCGGCCACCGGGCGGCGGCAGCTGCTGCTGTGTGGGGGAGGGGTGCGGTGTGGTCACGGAAGCAGCCAATCGATCGGGTGCTGCTCGGCGAGGTGGAAGGCGCCGGTGGCCAGGGTCATGGAGTCGGGTGCGAAGGGCGGGCCGTCGGCGGTCGACCAGGCGTAGCCGGACTTGGTGGCGGACGACTTCTCGAGGCGGACGAGTACGGCGACGGGCGGGCCGTCCTTCGTGAACTGTCCGGCCAGCTCCTTGTCGCCGAGGAAACCGGTGATCCTCTGCCGGGTCTGGGCGGCCCGCCCGACGGCCTTCACCCGGCCGCGCAGCGTCCCGTACTCCTCGGTGGACACGGACTGGACGGTGAGGTCGACCGGGGTGCCGACGGGGACGGTGGCCGCGCTGTCGGCGGGTACGTAGAGCATCGCGACGAGCGGGTCGCCGGTGTCCGCCACCCGCTCGACGGTCGCGACGTCGGAGCCGGTGGTGACCACGGTGCCGATCCTGGCGACCAGCGCGGTCACGCGCCCCGCGGCGATCGCGCGCACGGTCTTGTCGCCCCGCTCCGTACGCACTTTCAGGACGGGCGCGCCGACGGTGAGCCGCTCGCCCTCCTCGGCCAGGACGCGGGTCACCTGTCCGGTGACGGGGCTCTGCAGGACGTAGCTGCCCTGGCCGTGGGTGAGGATGCCGGGCGCGCGGAGGGTGGAGGCGACCGAGCCGGTCACGGCCCAGCCGGCCCCCGCGGCCATGACGACGAGGGTCACGGCGAGGACGAGCAGGCCCTGGGGACGGGCGTAGCGCACCGGAAGGTCGAGTTCCTCGGGCGACTGCAGCTTGGACAGGGCCTGTTGGCGGAACTGCACGGAACGCTTCCCTTACTGTGCCGGTGGCTGCGCCTTCGCCGGTGCTTGCCTCTTTGCCGGTGGCCGGGTCTTTGCCTTGGCGTCCGTGAGCCCCGGAACCAGAGGTTCCGGGGCTCACGGATCAAGGCGTCTCGATGAGCGGGAGGCTCAGAGACCGGCGGTCAGGCCGGAGGCCAGGCCGGTGACGGCGCCGGTGTTGACGCCGGTGACACCCTCGACCGTGCCGACGACGCCGCCGACGACGCCCGAGACGGGGGCGATGGAGTCAACGGTGTTGGTGACGTTGGACGCGACACCGGCGACGAGGCCACCGGAGACGTTGTCGAGGTCGGCGTCGGAAATCTCGAGGGTCTCGACCTGGGGGACGTTGTTCATGGTGTGAGCTGCCCTTCTCATGAATGGTGCAAAGGTTTTCCCATGACGCGGAACCTGGGGATTCGAATTCCGCGTCGGCCAGGATCAAAGCACGTTCGCAGCTCGCACATCCAATCGGTGCAGCGCGGATCGGGCGCGGTTCCGGCACCGCATCGCTGCTGCGTGCAGGCAGGTTCACCGCGTGATGGCAGCTCCTTCACAAGATTCACAGAAGGAAATCAGGGGCACGACGGCATTCCGTTCAACAAATCGGACACTCTCCCGTCGAAAAGCGCGTTCTATGGCCCCTGCAAGGAAATTCACCGGGAGTGCGGGCCGAATAGCGTGACCGGACTGCGTATTCGATGTGCAGGTTCATTGAAGGCGCGCCGATTCGTGACCGAAGGGGACATCCGGGGCAGGTCCGGCCGAAGGGTCGGCGACTTAATCCGTTGTTGACTAAGCGTAGTGGGACCGTACTTGACCGTAGTCGGCCGGAACGATTGACTTCACGTTCGTCATCCCCCGCATCGTCCTCGACGCGAGAGCGAGCCCGTGACTTCGTCGTCTGCTCAGAGCTCCGACCTGCTCGTGCCTCTCGATCTGGCCTTCTGGAACATCGAGACGCCCGCACACCCCATGCATCTGGCCGCACTCGGCGTCTTCGAGGCCGAAGGACCCGACGCGGCGGACCGTGCCGCCGAGCTCCTCGCGGACCGCGCGGCGCTCGTGCCCGCGCTACGCATGCGCATACGTTCCGTCCTGCTGCCCGTGGGCGGCGCGATGCGCGTACCGGTGCCCGTCTTCGATCCGCTGGAGCACATCAGGGTCGCGGCGCCCGTGGCGGACTTCCACGCTGCCGCGGGCGAGCTGATGCAGCGGCCCGTGGAGCGCGGCAGGCCGCCCTGGGAGGCACACGTGCTGCCGGGCGCGGACGGCACCACCTTCGCCGTGCTCTTCAAGTTCCACCACGCACTCGCCGACGGGCTGCGCGCCCTGACGCTCGCCGCGGCCCTCCTCGACCCCGTCGACCTGCCCGCCGCCCGGCAACGGCCCCCGGCGCCCGCCGCCCCACCGTGGTCCGCCCTGGACCCGCGCACCCTGCCGGACCGCGTGCGCTCCACGGTCGCCGCCGCGGGCCAGGTCCTCGGCATCGGCGCCTCCGTCGCCCGCGCCACCCTGGGCGTACGCTCCTGCGCCGCGCTCACCGCCACCGCCAGCGGCACCCGCCGCACCGCGGGCGTCGTCCTCGACCTGGACGATGTCCACCACATACGCAAGGCCGTGGGAGGCACCGTCAACGACGTACTGATCGCCGTGGTCGCCGGAGCCCTGCGCCGCTGGCTCGACGAGCGCGGCGACTGCAGCGAAGGAGTCGAACCGCGCGCCCTCATCCCCGTCTGCCGGCGCCGCCCGCGCACCGCGCAGCCCCCTGGGAACCGGCTCTCCGGATATCTGGTCCGCCTCCCCGTCGGCGACGACGACCCGCTGGCCAGGCTGCGCGGGGTGCGCGCCGCCATGGACCGCAGCAAGGAGGCGGGCCCCGAGCGGGGCGCGGGCGCCGTGGCGCTGCTCGCCGAACACGTGCCCCCGCTCGGGCACCGGGTCGGCGGCCCCGTCGTCGCGCAGGCCGCCCGGCTGCTCTTCGACATCCTCGTCACCAGCGTCCCGCTGCCCGGCCTCGGACTGCGGCTCGGCGGCTGCCGGCTCACCGAGGTCTACCCCTTCGCGCCGCTCGCCCAGGGCCAGTCGCTCGCCGTCGCCGTCTCCACCTACCGGGGCCGGGTGCACTACGGGCTGATCGCGGACGCCGCCGCCGTACCGGACCTGGAACTCCTGGCGCAGAGCGTGCGGGACGAGATCGACGGCCTCGTGGCGGTGTGCGCGCGGGAAGCGGGTTTGGTTCCTGGGCACGCCCCTACGTAAACTTCGGATTTTGGAGCTTCCGCGGACGACCAGATGCGCCGTGGCACGGAATGACACGAGGACAGCGGCGATGACGGTGACGGACGAAAGCCACGAGAGGCCTGTCGAGGCCGAGTGCGACGCGGGCGACGCGTACGGGCCCGGCATCGACCCGGACCGCCTCGCCGTCTGCCTCAGCGTCCTCGACGAGCTGGACAAGCTGGACGTCGACCACCCGGACGCGATCGCGGTGCGCCGGGCCACGGCCGGGATCTACCGGACGGTGAAGCAGCGCCGCCGTCAGGAGCGCCGCGCCGCCAAGACCGCCCACGACAAGGCCGTCACCGAGGCCACCGCCACCGGCTCCGCCCAGCGCATCGACGACGAGACCGAGGGCCTGCTGCCCTCCTCGCGGACCGAGGAGGGCCGGATCGCGGGGATACTCGAGCGCCCGCGCTCCTGCTACACCTGCAAGACGCGGTACGTGGAGGTCGACTACTTCTACCACCAGCTCTGTCCCGACTGCGCCCGCCTGAACCGCACCAAGCGCGACGCCCGCGCCGACCTCACCGGCAAGCGCGCCCTGCTCACCGGCGGCCGCGCCAAGATCGGCATGTACATCGCGCTGCGCCTCCTGCGTGACGGCGCCCACACGACCATCACGACCCGGTTCCCCAAGGACGCCATCCGCCGGTTCAAGGCGATGGACGACTCGGCCGAGTGGCTGCACCGCCTGGAGGTCGTCGGCATCGACCTGCGCGACCCGGCCCAGGCCGTCGCGCTCGCCGAGCGGATGACCGCGGCGGGACCGCTGGACATCCTCATCAACAACGCGACGCAGACCGTACGCCGCCTGCCCTCCGCGTACGCCGCGCTGGTCGAAGGCGAGAGCGCGCCGCTGCCCGTCGGCGAACTGCCCGCCCACTCCGTCATCGGCGCCTTCAACTCCGGCGCGGTCGACGGCCTGGCCGCACTGCCCGTCGGCATCAGCGGCCTCGACGCGCAGCAGGTCGCCGACCTCGCGCTCGTCGGGGGCAACGCCAGTGTCGCCCGGCACCTCGACGGCACCGCCATCGACGCGGGCGGCCTCGTGCCGGACGTCGTCGACAGCAACACCTGGGTGCAGACCATCGAGCAGATCTCTCCTGTCGAGCTCCTGGAGACCCAACTCTGCAACTACACCTCGCCGTTCATCCTCATCAGCGCGCTGCGCGGGGCGATGGCCGACGCGGCGAAGAAGGCGGCGAGCGGCCGCGCCCACATCGTCAACGTCTCGGCGATGGAAGGTGTCTTCGGCCGTGGCTACAAGGGCGCGGGCCACCCGAACACGAACGCCGCGAAGGCGGCCATGAACATGGTGACGCGGACCAGCGCCCAGGAGATGTTCCAGACCGACGGCATCCTCATGACCTCGGTCGACACCGGCTGGATCACCGACGAGCGTCCGCACTACGACAAGCTGCGCCTGGCCGAGGAGGGGTTCCACGCCCCGCTCGACCTGATCGACGGCGCAGCCCGCGTCTACGACCCGGTGGTGCGCGGCGAGGCGGGCGAAGACGTGTACGGCGTCTTCCTGAAGGACTACGAGCCCGGAAAGTGGTAGCGGGGCCGGGGCTCACCCTCACCGCCTGATCGCCGTCCGACTGCAGGACGGGCTTCCCTGGTGGCGACGGTGGGGCGTGTGCCGCCGACCTGGCGGCGGTTACAGATGCGCGGCCAGGAACGTAAGGACGACGTCAGCCATCTCGTCGGGTACTTCCTCCGCCAGGTCGTGGCCTGCGTCGAAGACGTGCCCGGTGACGTCGTGGGCCATGAGCCGCATCTGGGACTCGTTGCGATCGCCGATGAACGCGGAACCGCCGAGCGCCAGAACCGGGATGTCCAGCTTCTTCCGCGCGGCCTGCCGGTTCTGTTCGGCGTCGATGAGCATCGCCCGGTAGATCGAGAGCATCGCCCGGATGCCGCCGGGCATGGAGTAGCAGCGCACGTACTCCTCGATCGCGTCGGGGGTGGCGCTGTCGGGGCGGCTGCGCTCGTTCTTGATCATGTAGGTGATCAGCTCGCGCTCGTGCCCGGAGATCAGCATCTCGGGTACGTCAGGCTGGAAGTAGAAGCCCAGGTGCCACAGGTGCAGGCCGCCGGAGACGTTCTCGGGGGTGAGTGCGGTGTGGTCCTCGAAGCCGAATCCGGGGAACAGGGCCTCGGCGAAGACGAGGCCGCTGACGTGGTCGCGGTGGCGGGCGGCGAGCTGGTAGCCGATCACCGCTCCCCAGTCCTCGCCGATCACCGCGTACGTCTCGTGTCCGAGGCGGGTCATCAGTTCGGCGACGTCGTCGCTCATCGTCGCGGAGTCGTAGCCGTCCGCGGGGCGGGCGGAGTCGCCGAGGCCGCGGAGGTCCGGTACGACGACGGTGTAGTGGGGCGTCAGTTTCGGGACGAGGTGGCGCCAGTGGTAGCCGGTCTTGGGCACGCCGTGCAGCAGTACCACCGCGGGGCCGGACCCGGCCGTGCGGTAGTGCAGGCTCGTTCCGTTGACGGCGACACGGCCGGTGCGGACGGGCGTTCCGTCATGGTCATGCATCATGTGTTGCCAACCTCTGCTTTCCGGTGTGCGGGCGGCGTGCCCGCGCTCTCTGGTGCCGTTTCTGGATCGGGTGTTACGGATTGCGGCCATGAAAAAATCAGTCGAGAGCGGTCAGGGCAAGCTCCACGAGCGGTTCGAGGGTGCGGGGATCCGGCGTGATCTTCGAGGAGACCAGCAGCCCGTTGAGGAAGGTGATGAGGAAGGCGGCGAGAACATGCGGGTCATGGCGCGCCGCAACCTCACCCCGCTCCACCGCGACTCGCAGCACCTCGGCGAGCGCGTCCCGGCCGGCATCCTGCACGTCCCGCACGATGCGCCGGATCGACGGGTCCCCGGGCAGCCGCTCGCAGGCGGCATTGACCACCAGGCAGCCCCGGCCGTCATGCTCGGCGGCGATGCGGACCCGCTCCGTCAGCATCGTACGGATCGCCGAGCGGACATCCGCCCCCTCCTCCAGGTCGCGCAGGGCGGCCGCCGCGAGGGTGGTGCGGTAGTGCTCAAGCGCGGCCCGGTACAGGCCGTCCTTGTCGCCGAATGCCGCGTACAGGCTGCCCTGCCCGATTCTCAGGTGCTGAGTCAGGTCGCGCACGGAGGTCGCCTCGTAGCCGCGCGTCCAGAACAGCTCCATGGCGCGGCTCACCGCCGCCTCGGTGTCGAACTCCCGGGTCCTTGCCATGGTTCCACCCTAAGCTATCTGGATCGAGCGCTCAAGAAAGCGTGACTGTGCATCTGCCGCCTGTACGTGACCGACCGGGGCGACGACGGCGAGCAGGTGCCGGGCCTTGGCGGTCCGCCCGTACCCGGCGAACGCGGCGCCGAGCGGGGCGGATTGGCCCCCGCGGCCGGACATCCGCTGCCGGAGACCACTGGCGGTCGCCGCCCGGCCGGAGCCCGCGGGGAACCGGCGACAGTTGACTACGCGAGCCCACCACTACCGAGGCCGTGCACCACCTGCGACGGCCCCTTCGCCGTGGACGCCGCGCGCACCCGCGTACCGCCGTCGACCAGCAGATCGGCGCCCGTGATCCAGCAGGCGGCGTCCGAGACCAGCCAGGCCACAGCCCGTGCCACGTCCTCCGGCTCCCCGATGCGGCCGAGCGGCAGTCCCGCCGCCACCTGCTCCTGCGCCCGCTCCCAGACGAAACGCGCCATGTCCGTGCGGACGAGGCCGGGGGAGACGGAGTTGACCCGCACCGACGGGGCGAGTTCGCCCGCCAGCTGTCGGGTGAGGTGCAGCAGCGCGGCCTTGCTCGTGCCGTACGCGCCGACGTTCGGGCCCACGTGCTCGGCGCCCTCCGTGCAGATGTTGACGACGGCGCCGCCGTGCTCCGCCATCCAGGCCCGCCACGCGAGTTGCGTCAGCCGCAGGGCCGCCTCGACATTCACGGCGAAGGCGGTGCGCCACACGTCGGGATCGGCCTCCATCAGCGGGCCGTTGGGCGCGTTCGTCGCGGCGTTGTTGACGAGGACGTCGAGGCGGCCGAACGTACGCACCGCGAGGTCGACGCAGTCTTCGAGATGCGCGGGGTCGGCGACGTCGCCGGGGAGCCCGACCGCCTTCGCACCGGTAGCGCGAAGCGCTTCCACCGCGGCCCGCACCCCGTCGGCGTCACGCGCGGTGACAACGAGGCGGTGGTCCGCCGCCGCGAGCGCCCCGGCGACGGCGAACCCGATCCCGCGGGATCCGCCGGTCACCAACGCCACTGCCGACTGCTCCATTTCATGCCCCTGCTGGTCCGTCATTGTCCGGAATTCACCCCCATCTTTCGGGCCCCATCGAGCGGGGGCCTGCTCATTTGGTTAACCTGGAGCGAACGGGTATCCATCAGGGAGCCACAAACCTCCCTCGGCCGCCCGGGGACAGGCCGGCAATCACGGCCGCGGTCCCGCCAGAGAACGGCGCCACCGCGACCGAACTGCCCCCTGACCTTCCGTTACGCGACACAGAGGAGTGCGCGGTGACACCCGATCTGACGAAGCACGAAAAGCGACCGGCGGAACGCGGCGGCGACGGGGCCGGCAGGCCCACGAAGCTCCGCAACCTGGAGGCGTGGGCCAAGGCGGCCCCCATCCGCCTGGCCGGTTACGAGGACGACCTCGCCGAGCCGCACATCCTCCCCGGGATCGACTGACGGTACCGGTCCAGTACGGGACCGGAGCCGATCCGGCACCGACTCGGGAGCGATCTGGGCCAGGGTCCCCGAGGTGCCGACCCGTTCCGCTTCGCCACGTGCCCCCTGCCTTCGACGGTAGTCCGAAGGCAGGGGGCAACTGTGTGCTGTCACACGCGCATTGGCAGCCCGCGGTGAACGGTCCACGTTGACAGGCGGGGAAGCGGTTGTCTGTAATGGTGCTCGTGCCGCGTGGCGCCGACCAAAGAGCAGTGGGCAGGTCGGCGATCGGGCGAGCACCTTCACTCAAGGACGACGCCGATGGATACGTCGTGAGTTCACATCCCGGGCCTCTCGCCTGACCTGCGCCTTCGCGCGCCCCGCCACGCCTTTCCCGCGTGACGCTCCCTCACCTTCACCGCGCCCGACGCGGCACCGAACACGTCGTACGGAGACCCGACACCGTCATGCCCACGAACTCCACGCCACCGCATTCCACGCCCACACACTTCAACCAGTCCGTCATCGACGAGTTCCGAGCCCGTGGCGGCAAGGTCGGTGGCCCCTTCGAAGGGGGCGACCTCCTCCTGCTCACCACCACCGGCGCGAAGTCCGGCAAGCGGCACACCACTCCGCTCGGCTTTGTCCGCGCCGACGGTCTGCTGCTGGTCATCGGCTCGAACCTGGGCGCTCCGAGCCACCCCGACTGGTACCAGAACCTCCTCGCCCACCCTGCGGTCACCGTCGAACTGGGCAGCGAGGAGTTCGAGGCGATCGCCGTCCCCGCCGAGGGCGAGCGGCGCGACCGGCTCTTCGACCGGGCGGTCGCCATCGCCCCGGGATACGGCGACTACCAGGAGCGGACCGCCAGGGCCCTGCCCGTCGTCGTCCTGGAACGGCCGGTGCACGAGGCCGAAACCCCGGAAGAGGCAACCGACTTCGCGGCAAAGATGGTCCAGGTCCACCGCTGGCTGCGCGGTCAGCTGCGGCACGTACGGGACGAGACCGACGCGTACTTCACCGCGCTCGCCGCGCATCGGGGGCCGGGCGCCCCTCCGCCGCCGGGCCTCGGTCTGCAGATCCGCCCGGCATGTCCGTCGAGTTGACTTCGCATCTCGACTACGAGGAGGAGTCGCTGCTGCCGATTTTGGCCGCACTTCCGTGGCCGCCGGTGCCGCTTTCCAGCGCACCGGATACGTCAACTTCGCCCGCCGGATCTGCATGATCTGGAGCTGACCGGCCGGGTGCGGCTGCTTGGCGGCTGCTTCCGGCTCCCTTGCGCGATCTGACGCGGACGTACGCTACTCAGACTGCATCCCCTCGTACCGCATCCCCTCGCACCGGCCCCGTACTCTCCCGCTCGATCAACCGCGGCAACGGCACCTGCACCGTGGCCGCCGGGCCGTTGTCGAGCAGGGACAGGAGTTCGCGGGCCGCCGTGCGGCCGAAGGAGACCGTGTCGCGGGACAGGGCCGTCAGCCAGGGGCGCACCATGCGGCAGAGCGCCGAGTCCTCCCAGGCGACGACGGAGACGTCGGCCGGGACCGCGAAGCCGAGGGAGGTCGCGGCGGCGACGCCGGCCACCGCCATCACGTCGTTGTCGTACACGAGCGCGGTCGGCGGCTCGGCCGATTCCAGGACGCGCCGGGTCACGGCCGCGCCCTCCGCGTCGGAGTAGTCCGTCGTCACCGAACGCACCCCGGACAGGCCACGGCCCGCCGCCTCGACGCGCAGCGTGCGGATGCGGCGCTCGGTGTGCGCGAGCCCCTCAAGACCCGCGATGTGCACGATGCGGCGGTGCCCGAGGCCGTGCAGATGGCCGACGACCGACGCCATCGCGCCCGCGTCGTCCGCCCACACCGTGGACAGGCCGGGGTGTTCGTCGCCCGGCTCGGGCACGCCGCCCGTCACCACCGCGGGCAGCCCCAGTTCGTCGAGGAGCGCGGGCCGCGGGTCGTCCGTGCGCGGGTCAACGACCAGGACGCCGTCCACCCGGTGCTCCGCCCACCAGCGGCGATAGACCGCGCACTCGGCCGCCACGTCCTCCACGACCTGGAAGAGAAGCCCCAAGTGCCGCTCGGCCAGGACCTCCTGGACGCCCGAGATCAGCTGCAGGAAGAACGAGTCGACGCCCAGCGTCGCCGCCGGACGCGCCACGACAAGGCCCACCGTCGCCGAGCCCTCGCCGGACAGGGCGCGCGCCGCCGTGCTGGGCCGCCAGCCCAGCTGCTCCGCGACCCTGCGCACCCGGTCGCGGGTGATGTCGGAGACCCCGGGCCGGTCGTTGAGCGCGAAGGAGACGGCGCTCTCGGAGACCCCGGCGCGGCGCGCGATGTCCTTCATGGTCGGCCGGCGCGCCGGTGACCGCTTGCCTTGCACCCGTTGCCCCTTTCCTGGCTACCGGATACTAATGCGCTTGAGCTGCCTGACTCTAAAGCGCATTAGTCGCCCGCCGCAAGAGCTTCAACACACCCCGCTGACCTGGTGTGTTGTCTGGATGATCGACCGATCTTCGATTTCCGTTCCACGAATCCATTGACTTTGCGCCACCACCCCGTGCAGGGTCTGCCTCGGCGTGGATTGCCCGGCTCGGACGGTTGCAGTCACCGCCGTCTCACGCTGGGCCGAGCAAAGGAGCCGTTTCACCGTGCGTATCTCCCGCATCCCTCGCAGAGCGGTCGCCGCAGGCGCCGTCCTCGCCGTCCTGCTGCCGCTGAGCGCCTGTGGCGACGGCGACGACGGCGGCGGTTCCCAGGACGCGTCCGGGAAGATCGAAGGCAAGATCAGCTTCCAGACCTGGAACCTGAAGGCGAACTTCAAGCCCTACTTCGAGGGCCTGGTCGACGAGTTCGAGAAGAAGTACCCCGGCACCGAGGTGAACTGGGTCGACCAGCCCGGCGAGGGCTACCCCGACAAGATCAGCGCCGACGCCGCTGCCGGCACACTGCCCGACGTCGTCAACGTATCGCCCGACCTGGTCGCCCCGCTCGCCAAGGCGGGCATCGCGCTCGACCTCGGCAAGGCGGCCGGGAAGTACGAGAAGGAGTACCTGCCCGGAGCCTGGAAGAGCCACCAGATACCGGGCATGGACGGCACGTACGCCTTCCCCTGGTACCTCAACACCGGGCCGCTCTTCTACAACAAGCGCCTCTTCAAGGATGCCGGCCTCGACGAGAACAAGCCCCCGAAGACGTACGACCAGCTCTTCGACCAGGCACTGCGGCTCGCCGAGAAGAGCGACGGGAAGGTCGCCACGCTCGCCAACGTCCCCACCATCGAGGACTTCGGGCGGTACGGCGTACCGCTGATGAACAAGGAAGGCACCGGCTTCACCTTCAACGACGCCAAGGGCGTCGAACTCCTCGCCAAGTACAAGAAGTTGTACGACGCCAAGGCGCTCGACGGGCAGGCGCTGACCGCGACGCCCGAGTCGACGGGCAAGAAGTTCCTCACCGAGGCCGTGGCGATGAACCCCGGCAGCGCTCTGGACCTGGAGAAGTTCAAGAAGGACGCGCCGAAGCTCTACAAGAACATCGGCATCACCCCGCAGATCAGCAGCACCGGCAAGGACAACATGTACGTGATGGGCGTGATGGTGAACGCCCGCACCAAGCAGACCCCGGCCGCCGTCGCCTTCGCGCACTTCGTCACCGACGCCCAGCACCAGATGGAGTTCGCCAAGAAGGTCGCGATCTTCCCCAGCACCGCGGGCTCCCTCGACGACCCGTACTTCACCAAGCAGGACGGCAAGGAGGAGACGCGGGTCCGCGTCGCCGCCGCCAAGTCCATCAAGACCGCGGTGAACTACACGCCCGTGCTGTTCAGCGAGCAGATGAAGGTCGAGCTGCGCAACGCCGTCGCCAGGGCGCTGCAGGGCAAGGAAAGCCCGAAGGAAGCCCTTGACAACGCTGTCAAGAACTGCGACCGGCTGCTCAAGCAGAGCTGAGCGCCGACGCCGTGCCGAGCCACGACCCGGGAACACCAGCCATGAAGAGTCCCACCGCCGCCAAGGCGACCTCGTCCGACATCACTACAGCGGGTCCGGCGTTCAAGGACCGGCCCGCCGACGCCCGCCGCGGCGCGGGCGGCAGCCGCATCAGGCGGCAACTGCCCACCAGCCCCTGGCTGTTCGCCGCTCCCGGGCTCGCGGTCGTCACCGTGTTCATCCTCTATCCGTTCCTCAGCACGCTCAACAACTCCTTCACGGACAAGCGGACGCTGCTGCCGGGCGAGTACGTCGGGTTCGCCAACTTCTCGGAGTTGCTGCACGACGACATGTTCTGGATCGGCCTGCGCAACAGCACGCTGTACGTTCTCGTGGTCGTCCCCGCGCTCGTCCTGCTGCCCCTGCTGCTCGCGATGCTCGTCCAGAAGCACATCCCCGGCATCACCTTCTTCCGCTCCGCCTTCTACACCCCGGTGGTCGCCTCGATCGTCGTCGTGGGGCTCATCTGGGTCTGGATGCTGGACGAGCGCGGCCTGGTCAACGCCGTGCTCGAAGCGGTGGGCGTCGGCAAGGTCGGCTTCCTCAGCGACCAGTGGCTGCTGCTCTTCAGCGCCATGGCGGTCACGGTCTGGAAGGGCCTCGGCTACTACATGATCATTTACCTCGCGGCCCTCGCCAACGTGCCGCGTGAACTCCACGAGGCGGCGGCGGTCGACGGCGCGGGGGCCTTCCGCCGCTTCCTCACGGTCACCGTGCCCGCCGTCCGCTCCACCATGGTGCTGGTCGGCGCGCTCTCCTCGGTCGCCGCCTTCAAGGTGTTCTCCGAGGTGTACCTGATGGCCGGACCCGCCGGTGGCCCGGCCGGCGAGGACACCACCCTCGTGATGCTGGTGCAGCGCGTCGGCACCGGCCTGACCGGCCGGGTCGGCTACGCCTCGGCCATCTCCGTCGTCGTCTTCGTCGTCACCGTCGCACTGATGCTGCTCGTCCTGCGGGCGGACCGGAAGGAGGACGCGTGAGCACCGCCGAGAAGGTACCCGCGCCGGTCACCGCGCCCGCCACCGCCCCGAGGCCCCGCCGCCGTCGCGTCACCGACGAGAACGGCCGCCGCATGCCCGTCTGGGAGATCGTCCTGCGCTACGGGCTCCTGCTCGCCGTACTCGCGCTGATGATCGGCCCGTTCCTCTGGCAGCTTTCCACCTCTCTGAAGGGCCCGCACGAGGACATCTTCAGCTCCCCGCCGAAGTTCCTGCCCTCCGACCCGACCTTCCACAACTACGAGCGGGTCGCCGACACCATCCCCGTATGGGACTACGCGCTCAACTCACTGAAGGTGGCCGCGGCCAACGTCGTCACCAACTGCGTGGGCGCCACGCTCGCGGGCTACGCCCTGGCCCGGCTGCGCTACCGCGGCCGCAAGGCGGTCACGGTCGTCTTCATCCTGGCCATGCTGGTGCCCGTCGAAGGCATCATCATCGCCCAGTTCACGACCATGCGTGAGCTCGGCCTGAACAACACCCTCATCGGTGTGCTGCTGCCGGGCTGCGTCTCCGCGCTCAACGTCCTGCTGATGCGCAACGCCTTCCTCAACGTGCCCTACGAGATCGAGGAAGCTGCCTTCGTGGACGGCGCGAACGTCTGGCAGCGCTTCCTGCGCATCGCGCTCCCCGCGGTCAAGGGCACCCTCGCGGTCGTCGCGATCTTCGCCTTCATGGGGGCCTGGGACGACTTCCTGTGGCCGCTGATCGTGCTCAGCGACCCGGACCGCTTCACGCTCACCATCGGCCTCAACTACCTGCACGGCACCTTCGCCAACGACGAGCGCCTCGTCGCCGCGGGCACGGTCATCGCCGTGCTCCCGCTGATCGTCCTCTTCGCCTGCCTCCAGCGGTACTTCTTCCGCGGTGTGGGCGAGGGCGCGGTCAAGGGCTGAACGGCCGCCCCGAACCCTCCAGAACCAGGATCCGCATTGCCTTCCGCACCCCCTCCCGCACCGCACCCCGCACCGCCCTCCGCGATGCCTTCGGGCGCGCCGCGCTTCGGCGCCAACTACACGCCCGGTCAAGGGTGGTTCCACCACTGGCTCGACTTCGACCTCGACGCCGTACGCGCCGACCTCGACGCGATCGCCTCGCTGGGCCTCGACCACATCCGGGTCTTCCCGATCTGGCCGTACTTCCAGCCGAACCGCACCCTGATCCGTCCGCGCGCCGTCGACCAGCTGGTCCAGCTCGCGGACGCCGCCGCCGAACGCGGTCTCGACGTCAACGTCGACGGCCTCCAGGGGCATCTGTCCAGCTTCGACTTCCTGCCCGCGTGGACGCAGACCTGGCACCGGCGGAACATCTTCTCCGACCCCGACGTCGTGTCCGGGCAGGCCGCCTACCTGCGCACGCTCGCCGCCGCCCTCGCCGACCGGCCGAACTTCATCGGCATGACCATCGGCAACGAGATCAACCAGTTCTCGGCGGGCCCGCACCCCGACCCCGACCGCGTCACCGAGGAGCAGGCGGAGAGCTGGCTGCGTACCGTTCTCGCCGCCTGCGAGGAGGGCGCACCCGGCAGGCTGCACCTGCACGCCGAGTACGACGCCGCCTGGTACCAGGACGACCAGCCCTTCACCCCGGCGCAGGCCGCCCGGCTCGGTGCGGTGACCGCCGTGCACTCCTGGGTTTTCAACGGCACCGCGCAGCGGCACGGCCGCACCGGCACCGCGACGCGGCACCACGCGGCGTACATGATCGAGCTGTCCAAGGCCTGGGCGCTCGACCCGCACCGCCCCGTCTGGCTCCAGGAGGTCGGCGCCCCCGCCCCGCTGATCCCCGCCGAGCACGCGGCCGCCTTCACCGAGGAGACCATCGAGGCCGCGCTCGACTGCCAGGACGTGTGGGGCGTGACGTGGTGGTGCTCGCACGACGTCTCGCGCGACCTCGCGGATTTCCCTGAGCTGGAGTACAGCCTGGGTCTGCTGACCAATGAGGGGAAGGTCAAGCCCGCGGGAGAGGCGATCGCCCGGATCGTACGGGAGTGGCGCGGCCGTACGTACGCGCCGGCGCCCCGGACGACCGCGGTGGTCGTGGACGACGCCATGTCCCGGCGCTCGGAGTGTGCCCCTGGGGGCGCGGTCTTCGAGGCGTTCGCGCGGCTCGTGGCGGATGGGGTGCGCCCCACGGTGGTCCTTGCCGGACGGGTGGCGGATTCCGGGCACCTCGCTGCGCGAGGCATCAGCGACGTGCTGCTGCCGGAGGACGTCGGGTAGCGCCGCCCGTCCCGCACGGGGCTCCGCCCCGGACCCCGCTCCTCAAACGCCGGAGGGGCTGAAATTGCCCCCTGCTCCTCGCGGGCCGGGGGGCTGAAATTGCCCTCTGCTCCTCGCACGTCGGCGGGGCTGAAATTGGCCCCTGCTCCTCGCAGGCCGGAGGGGCTGAAATACCGAACCCACTGATCGACCTCCCCGGGAGAACCCTCATGCATGACGACCGCACCCTGGTCGAAGCCCGCCTCAAGCGCGTCCTTGACGAGCGCATCAGGCCCGCCGTGTATCCGGCCTCCGTGCCGCTCGACGTGGCCGTCTGGAATGCCCCGGGCGAGCCCGTGCCGGTGGCCGAAGGCCTCGCCGCCGAACCGTCGCCGACCGCGGTGGGGGAGCGGTGGGGCGCGCCCTGGGGGACCAGCTGGTTCCGGGTGAGCGGGACCGTGCCGAAGGAGTGGGCGGGCAGGACCGTCGAGGCCGTCCTCGACCTCGGCTTCGACGAGAACATGCCGGGCTTCCAGTGCGAGGGCCTCGTGTACCGCCCCGACGGCACCCCGGTGAAGGGCCTCAACCCGCGCAACCAGTGGGTGCGGATCGCCGCGCCCGCCGAGGGCGGCGAAGAGGTGCGCCTGCACATCGAGGCCGCCTCCAACCCCGTCATCCTCGACTACCACCCCTTCCTGCCCACGCAGTTGGGCGACAAGGAGACCGCGGGCAGCGAGCCCCAGTACAAGCTGGAGCGCATGGACCTCGCCGTCTTCGACGAGACGGTGTGGCAGCTCGTCATCGATTTCGAAGTCCTCGGCGAGCTGATGCAGGAGCTGCCCGCGGACTCCGGGCGACGCTACGACATCGTGCGCGCGGTCGGCCGTGCCCTCGACGCCGTCGACCTCCAGGACGTGAACGGCTCGGCCGCCGCGGCGCGGGCGCAACTCGAAGGGGTCCTCGCCACCCCCGCCGAGCCCTCCGCGCACCGCATCAGCGCCGTCGGCCACGCCCACATCGACTCCGCGTGGCTGTGGCCGCTGCGCGAGACGGTGCGCAAGGTCGCGCGTACGACGTCCAACATGACCGCGCTCATCGAGGACGAGCCGGACTTCGTCTTCGCCATGTCGCAGGCGCAGCAGTGGGCGTGGATCAAGGAGCACCGGCCCGAGGTGTGGGCGAAGGTCAAGAAGGCGGTCGCCGACGGGCGGTTCGTGCCGGCCGGCGGCATGTGGGTCGAGTCGGACACGAACATGCCGGGCTCCGAGGCGATGGCCCGTCAGTTCGTGCACGGCAAGCGGTTCTTCATCGACGAGTTCGGCGTGGAGAACGACGAGGCGTGGCTGCCCGACACGTTCGGCTTCGCCGCGGGCCTGCCGCAGATCATCAAGGCGGCCGGCTCCAAGTGGCTGCTCACGCAGAAGATCTCGTGGTCGCAGACCAATCGCTTCCCGCACCACACGTTCAACTGGGAAGGCATCGACGGCACCCGCATCTTCACGCACTTCCCGCCCGTCGACACCTACAACTGCTCGATGAAGGGCAGCGAGATCGCCCACGCGGCGAAGAACTTCAAGGACAAGGGCGTCGCCCGGCACTCCCTCGCGCCCACGGGGTGGGGCGACGGTGGCGGCGGCACCACTCGCGAGATGATCGCCAAGGCCGCGCGCCTGCAGGACCTCGAAGGCTCGGCGACCGTCCGGTGGGAGACGCCGGAGCAGTTCTTCGAGAAGGCCGAGGCCGAGTACCCGAACCCGCCGGTCTGGGTCGGCGAGCTCTACCTCGAACTGCACCGCGCCACGCTCACCAGCCAGGCGGGCACCAAGCAGGGCAACCGCCGCAGCGAGCACCTGCTCCGCGAGGCGGAGTTGTGGGCCACCACGGCCGCCGTCCGATCCGCCGATTTCGTCTACCCGTACGAGCAGTTGGACCGCATCTGGAAGACGGTGCTGCTCCACCAGTTCCACGACATCCTGCCCGGCTCGTCCATCGCCTGGGTGCACCGCGAGGCCCGCGCGACGTACGCGGCCCTCGCGCAGGAACTCAACGGCATCATCGACAAGGCGCAGCGCGCGCTCGCGGGCGAGGGCGCCGGAGAGCTGGTCTTCAACTCCGCGCCGCACTCGCGCGACGGCGTCCCGGCGGGCGGCGCGCGCCCCGCCGCGATCGACGGCGCGGCGGCGATCGCCTCGCGCGCCGACGGCGGCTACGTCCTCGACAACGGCCTGCTGCGGGTCGAGATCGACGCGCGCGGCCTGGTCGTCTCCGCGTACGACCTGGTGGCCGATCGTGAGACGGTCGCGCCGGGCCGCGCGGCGAACCTGCCGCAGATCCACGCGGACTTCCCGAACATGTGGGACGCGTGGGACGTGGACGAGTTCTACCGCAACACGGTCACCGATCTCGTCGAGGCGGACGAGGTCGAGCCGGGCGAGGCCGCGTCGGTCCGCGTCGTACGCACCTTCGGCGACTCGCGCCTCACCCAGATCCTCACCCTGGAGCCCGGCGCCCAGCGGCTCGACATCGACACCGAGGTCGACTGGCACGAGACGGAGAAGTTCCTCAAGCTCGCCTTCCCGCTGGACATCCACGCCGAGCGGTACGCGTCGGAGACCCAGTTCGGCCACTTCTACCGGGCCACGCACACCAACACGAGCTGGGAGGCGGCCAAGTTCGAGGCGTGCAACCACCGCTTCGTGCACATCGAGGAGCCGGGCTGGGGCGTCGCGCTCGTCAACGACTCGACGTACGGCCACGACGTGACCCGCACGGTCCGCGCCGAGGACTCCGGCACGACCACCACGGTCCGCGTCTCCCTGCTGCGCGCCCCGCGCTTCCCCGACCCCGAGACGGACCAGGGAGTGCACCGCTTCCGGCACGCCCTGGTGCCGGGCGCGGCGATCGGCGACGCGGTGCGCGAGGGCTACCGCGTCAACCTGCCTGAGCGGCGGGTGAGCGGCGGCTCCGAGGTGGCCCCGCTGATCACGGTCGACGACGACGCGGTCGTCATCACGGCGGTCAAGCTGGCCGACGACGGCAGCGGCGACGTGGTCGTCCGCTTCCACGAGGCCCACGGAGGCCGCGCGAAGCCCACCCTGACGACGGGCTTCCCGGCCGCCTCGGTCGCGGTGACCGACCTCTTGGAGCGCCCGCTCGCCGACGCGACGCCGCCGGAGCTCGCGGACGACGCGGTGTCGCTGACGCTGCGGCCGTTCGAGCTGATGACGCTGCGGTTCAGCCGGGGCTGAGCCCGAACGGCCTTACGGGGCGGGGCACGTGAGCCCCGCCCCACCCGGTTTCAGCCGTCGGCCCGCAGCCACACCCGCAGCGGGCCGACGGGCTCGAATCCCTGGCGGAGCGCGGCCGTGAGGTCATCGCCGTGCTCGTAGCCGACGACCGGTACCCCCGGCCACAGCCGGTCCGTGGCCTGGAGGCAGGAGCGCCACGCCGTGTCCAGGTCGTCGTCGGCGGTGAAGAGGTTGGAGATGCCGACCACCGAGGCGGCGGAGTAGGCGATGGCGCCCGCGACGATCCGGCCGTCGGCGGCCGTACCCGCGAGGAACACCGCTCCCTCGGCGAGCAGCGACGGCCGGAACAGTCCGGCGTTCTCCCTGTCCCCGGTGTCTGCGCCACCGCTCTCCCCCTCACCGCTCCACGCGGCCTCCCACGCCGCGAGCCGTTCGGGGCCCTCGATCGGCTGCCAGCCACCCGGACCCCGGGTACTCCGCCACGCGGGACAGTGGATCCACTGCGCCTCGAACAGGACCTCGAAGCCTGCCGCCGACAGGTCCAGCGTGCCGAAGCTGTCCTTGACCGAGGCGCCGGGCGACGTGGTGTCGATGCGGGGCAGCACGGCCTCCGGTCTTACGTCGGGTGAGAGGGTCACGGCGTCCGGGTACAGCGGGGGAGTCCGCCGGGAGCCGGCCCACAAGCCGCCTTGGGTCGTCCCCGGCACTCCGTGGGAGCGGCAGACGGCAGCGCACCAGTCGGCGTTGTTCTGTACGGCCGCGGGCAGGGGCGGGGTGGGAGCGGCGCGTGGGTCGATGATCACCTGGGGATGATGCCAGCACAGGACCCCGCCCGTCGCCCGGTCCGACGAACTGGACGACCTGCGCCGCTGCGACCGCGTGCTCGTGCTCTTCCACGGCCGGATCGTCGCGGAGCACGAGGCGGGATGGACCGAGCACGACCTGATCGCATCCATCGAGGGGGTGGGGAGTCCGACCCCCGCCGGGACGATCCCCGTCGACACGATCCCCGTCGGGACGAGTCCTGCCGACCGGGTCGACGTCGTCTTCCTGCACGACCCCGACCACCACGCCGAGGAAGCCTTCCGCGAGGGCTGCCCGGCCCTCGCGAAGCTACGCTCCGAAGGCGTCGTCGGCGCGATGGGCGCGGGCATGAACCAGGCCGCGATGCTGACCCGCTTCGTCCGCGACACGGACGTCGACGCCGTGCTCTGCGCGGGCCGCTACACACTCCTCGACCACCGGGCCCTCGCCGAGCTGCTGCCCGCGGCGAGCGAGCGGGGCACGTCGGTCGTCATCGGCGGTGTGTTCAACTCCGGCTGCTCGCCGACCCGAAGCCGGGGGCGCGGTTCGACTACACCGAGGCGCCGCCCGCACTGCTTGCGCGCGCCCGCGCCCTGCGGTGCCTCGCCGAGCGGCACGGGACCACGCTGCGGGCCGCTGCGCTCGCCTCCCCCTTCGGTCACCCCGCCGTCGCCGGCGTGCTGGTCGGCATCCACACGCCGGAGCAGGTCATCGACGCCGTCGAGCAGTTGCGGCGGGCGTCCCCGCGGGCTTCTGGCGGGAGGCACGGGCGCAGGGGCTGCTGCCCGCGGAGGTCCCGGTGCCAGAGGAGGCCTCCCTCGACATAACGGGTGGCGTACCGGGAAAGGACCCCCTGTGAGAATCGCGCTGCACACCAAGGTCCGCGCCGACCGCGTCGAGGAGTACGACGCCGCGCACCGCGAGGTCCCCGCCGGCCTCACCGCCGCCATCCGTGCCGCGGGCGCCGGACTGCCCGTCGTGTGGGAGCTCCCGTGACCGGGGCAGCGCCGTCCCTCGTCGACGCCCACCACCATGTGTGGGACCTGTCCGTGCGCGACCAGGAGTGGCTCACCGGGGACGCCCTCGCGCCGCTCCGCCGGAACTTCTCGCTGAGCGACCTCTTGCCCGAGGCCCGCGCCGCGGGCGTCACCGCCACGGTCCTCGTGCAGACGGTCGCCGTCCCCGAGGAGACCCCTGAGCTCCTCGCCCTCGCCGCAGGCAGCGACCTGGTCGCTGGAGTCGTCGGCTGGACGGACCTCACCCGCCCCGACGTGGCCGACACACTGGCGACCCTCCGCGAACTCCCGGGCGGCGAGCACCTCGTGGGCGTCCGCCACCAGGTGCAGGGCGAGGCGGACCCCGAATGGCTGCTGCGCGCGGACGTCCGCAGGGGCCTCGCCGCCGTCGCCGCGGCGGGCCTCGCCTACGACCTCGTCGTCCTGCCCCACCAACTGCCCGCCTGCGCAAGGGCGGCGGCCCAACTGCCCGAACTCACCTTCGTACTGGACCACTTGGGGAAACCGCCCGTCGTCTCGGGCGCCCTCGAACCCTGGGCCTCGGCGGTCCGCGCGCTCGCCGCCCGCCCCAACACGGTGTGCAAACTCTCCGGCATGGTCACCGAGGCCGACCACGCGACGTGGACGGTGGATGATCTGCGGCCCTACGCGGACACCGTCCTGGCCGCCTTCGGGCCCGGACGGTTGATGTTCGGCTCCGACTGGCCCGTCAGCACCCTCGCCGCGTCCTACGTCGAAGTCCTCGACGCGGCGCGGCTGTTGACCCAGCCCCTCGGCACCGGCGAGAAAGGCGAGGTGTTCGGCGGCACGGCGCGCCGCGTCTACGGCCTCTGAGCCGGCGTGTCGAGCCGCGTCGGCGGCAGGAACTCACGGACGTACGTCCGCTCCCAGCAGGCTCCCGTCGTCCGCAGCTCGCGCCAGGTCGTGAACCGGTAGCGGTAGAGCCGGGCGCGGATGTACGCGGGCGGCGCGCCGGGCGGGAACGGTGAGTGGCGCAGCAGCCGCAGGGTGTCGCGGTCGCCGTCCAGGAGCCGTTCCACCAGCCCGCCGAACCATGACCTGGCGTACGCGGGGGAGAGCCCGGCGAACCACATCATCCAGTCGAGCCGCAGGTGGTAGGGCGCGAACTGGCGCGGCCACCGCCGTACGTCGCCGGGCTTGCCCTTGAACTCGTACGCCCGCCAGTCGGAGTCCCCGCGCGGCACCGGGTCCGCCGTGCCCTCGATGACGATTTCCTGGCGGACCCGGTTGACGCTCCCGAACGCGCCGTACGCGTTGACGAGGTGCAACGGGTCGAACGAGCGGTTCATGACCTGCCGCCGGGACAGCAGATTGCGTAGCGGTCGGTAGCTCAGAGCGAAGAGCGCCGCGGTGACGGCGACGACCACCACCTCGTACCAGAGCGGCGGTTCCGCGACGTCGGGCGCCGGGTGCCAGGCGGACAGGTCCAGGGCGGACAGTGCGAGCACGACGGTGAGCCAGTTGAGCCAGGAGAAGTTGCCGGAGAGGACCAGCCACAGCTGGGTCACGATCATCAGGAGGGCCGCCCACGTCGCCACTTGCCGGGGTGTGAACAGCAGGAAGGGCACGGCGAGCTGGGTGACGTGGTTGGCCGCGACCTCCACCCGGTGCACGGGCCGCGGGAGACGGTGGAAGAACCAGCTCAGCGGGCCGGGCATCGGCTGCGTCTCGTGGTGGAAGTCCAGGCAGGTGAGCTTCCGCCAGCACGCGTCCCCGCGCATCTTGATCAGTCCCGCGCCGAACTCCACGCGGAAGAGCACCCACCGCAGCAGGAACAGCACCAGGACGGGCGGCGCGACCCGGTCGTTGCCGAGGAAGACCGCGAGGAAACCCACCTCCAGGAGCAGCGACTCCCAGCCGAAGCCGTACCAGGTCTGCCCCACGTTCACGATGGAGACGTACAGCGCCCAGGGAACCAGCCACAGCAGCATCGCGCCCCACAGCGGCAGGCGCCCGTCCAGACCGGCGAGCAGCGCGGCCGAGACCGCGCACCCCGCCCACGCGCAGAGCGCGAAGAACCGGTCCGAGTAGTGCAGCTGGAACAAGCTCGGCGCCCGCCGGAACGGCACCCGCGCGACGTACTCGGGCACCGGCAGCATCCCGCGCTCCCCGAGCAGCGCGCGGAACTGCAGGGCGGCCCCCAGGAAGGCCACGAGGTAGACCGCGGCCAGCGCCCGCTGGAAGATCAGCCGGCTCAGCCAGTACGCGTCCGCCGAGAACCACTCCACGGGCCTCATTGTGCCGCCGGTGTCGCTTTTCGGCAGAGTACGGCGTGGCGGCGGCGGGGGGTCGGTGCCCACCGGCCGATGCTTCCCCTGCGTACCCCCGGGTACCCCTGCGTACCCCCGCTTCCCCCGCGTGCGGGCGTGCGGGGCTCCGCCTAGCGTGGGCCCATGGAGCACGACCCGGCGGGGCACTGCCGCTGCGGACAGCCGGCCGGGGAGCCGGACGGCTGTTTCCTCGCGCTGTACGGGGCCGCGCTGCGCATGGGCCGCTTCGACTGGGACCTGGACACCGGCCTGATGACGATGGACGCCGCCGCCCACGACGTCCTCGACGTCCACCCCGACGAATACGACAACCGGCCGGAGACCCTCGCCTTCCGCGTCCCGACCGTCGAGGCGCACCGCCTGGACCAGACCGTCTCGCACGCCCTGAAGGACGGCAGCGACAGCTACGGCGCGTACTTCCGCATCCGGCGCCGCACCGGCCGACTGCGCTGGACGCACACCCAGGCCTGCATCGAGCGGGACGCCACGGGCCGGCCGCGCCGCATCGTGGGGATCGTCAGGGATGCGACGCGGGAGCTCGGCGACAGCCCGGCCGCGCTGCGCGAGCGCGCCGACGAGGAGGCCGACCGGCGCCGCACGACCAGCATCGTGCAGGGCACCACGGCGGCCCTCGCCCACGCCCGCACGGTGCGGGACGTCATCGACGTGCTCCGGGACACCCACGGCCTCGCCCACCTGGGGGCCTCGAACCTCGTCATGGGCCTCGTCGAGGCCGGACGGATCCGGCTCGTGGCCGAGGGGCCCGCCGGCAGCTTCGTCCCCGGCACCCGCCTCACGGGCGTCGACGAGGAGTACCCGATGAGCGAGGTCGCCCGCACCCTCGCCCCGCGCTACATCGACACCGCCGACGACTTCGCGGAGTCCTACCCGCGGCTCTGGCCGCACATCGACGAGCTCGGCATCACCGCGGCCGCGTATCTGCCGCTGATCGCGCAGGGCCGCGCCATCGGCGTCCTCGGCCTGCTCTACCAGGACAAGACGGGCTTCACGACGGAGGAGCGCAACGTCCTGGTCGCGCTGAGCAGCAGCATCGCCCAGAGCCTGCAGCGCGCCATGTTCTACGAGCAGGAGAAGGACCTCGCCCAGGGCCTCCAGCAGGCCATGCTGCCGCGCAGCATCCCCGGCGTGCCGGGCGCGGAGATCGCCGTACGGTACCGCTCGGCGGCGCTCGGCCGGGACATCGGCGGCGACTGGTACGACGTGATCCCGTTGCCCGGCGGCCGGGTCGGCGCCGTCATCGGCGACGTCCAGGGCCACGACACGCACGCCGCCGCCGTCATGGGGCAGCTCCGCATCGTGCTGCGCGCCTACGCCACCGAGGGGCACACCCCCGCCACCGTCATGGCCCGCGCCTCCGGCTTCCTCCACGAACTGGACACCGACCGCTTTGCCACCTGTCTCTATGCGGAGGCGGACCTGTCGACCGGCGTGGTCCAGTTCGTCAGGGCCGGCCATCTCGACCCGCTCGTACAGGACACCGACGGCTCCTGCCGCCGCGTGCCGGTCGACGGCGGCCTGCCGCTCGGCCTGTCCGCCGAGTTCGGCCGTCTCGACTACCCCGTCACCACCCTCGAACTCGACCCGGGGCAGACCCTGCTGCTCTGCACCGACGGTCTCGTGGAGGTGCCGGGCGCCGACCTGGACGACGGGATGCGGGCGCTCTCGGAACTCGCCGCCGTCGGCCCCCGCCACCTGCAGCGGCTCGCCGACCGGCTCTGCGGCATCATCGACGGCCGCGGCGGGAACGACGACGCCGCGCTTCTCCTGTTGCGCCGCCGCGAGCTCGACGCGCCGCGTACCGGCGGCCGCCTCCAACAGCACGTCGCGCCGAGCGACCCCGAGGCACTCGCCGACGCCCGGCACATGATCAGGGCGGCGGTGCGGGCCTGGGGCGCGGGCGAGCGGGCCGACGAGATCGAACTGGTCGCCGACGAGGTGATCACCAATGCCCTGATGCACACCGACGGCGCCGCGGTCGTGACCCTGCGCGTCCTGAGCGGTACCGACCGGCGGCTGCGCGTCGACGTCGAGGACTCCTCCAGCGCTCTGCCGCGCCGCCGTGACGCCGGCGAGTCGGGGCTGTCGGGCCGCGGCCTGCTCCTGGTGGACCGGCTCGCGGACGGGTGGGGCGTGGAGGCGCGCGGCGGCGGGAAATGCGTGTGGTGCGAGTTCGTCGTGCCCGGCGCAAAGACAAGGGGTTGAGGGAGAGCCATGCCGGAACTGCCCGAAGTCGAGGCCCTCAGGGAGTTCCTGACGGGCCATCTCGTCGGCCGCGAGATCGTGCGCGTACTGCCCGCGGCGATCAGCGTCCTCAAGACGTACGACCCGCCGCTCACCGACCTCGAAGGCCGGACCGTCACCGCGGTGGAGCGGCACGGCAAGTTCCTCGACATCGACGCCGACGGTCCGCACCTGGTCACCCATCTCGCCCGCGCGGGCTGGCTGCGCTGGTACGACCGGCTCCCCGAAGGCGTCCCGCGCCCCGGCAAGGGCCCGCTGGCGCTCCGCGTGGCCCTGGAGACGGGGGAGGGCTTCGACCTCACGGAGGCGGGCACGCAGAAGCGTCTCGCGGTGTACGTCACCGAGTCGCCGGAGCGGATCCCGGGCATCGCGCGCCTCGGCCCCGACCCGCTGGCGGCCGACTTCGACGAGGAGCGCTTCGCCGGGCTCCTGGCGGGTGAACGGCGCCAGATCAAGGGGGCGCTGCGCGATCAGAGCCTGATCGCGGGCATCGGGAACGCGTACAGCGACGAGATTCTGCACGCGGCCCGCATGTCGCCGTTCCGGCTCACGTCGAGCCTCACGAAGGAGGAAGTCCATGGGCTGCATGTGGCGTTGCTGGATACGTTGAACCAGGCGGTGGAGCGCTCGCGCGGTGTCGCCGCGGGCCGCCTCAAGGCGGAGAAGAAGGGCGGCCTGCGCGTGCACGGCCGTACCGGCGAGCCGTGCCCGGTGTGCGGCGACACGGTCCGCGAGGTCTCCTTCGCGGACTCCTCGCTGCAGTACTGCCCGACGTGCCAGACGGGCGGCAAAGTGCTCGCGGACCGGCGGATGTCGCGGCTGCTGAAGTAGCGACGGGCTTGGGCCCGGCTCCGAACCGGCGCTGAGTCGGCCCCGAACCGGCCCCGAACCGGGGCCGAGTCCGCCACGAACCGGCTCAGAACAGATGGATCGCCAGGTGCCCCAGCGGCAGCCCGAGCCGCCACGCCGGGGTCCACACCTTCGGTCCGTCCTCCTCGCCCTGCACCGCACGGCCGGGCACCGCGTCCAGGTCGGGCGCGAGCAGCTCGGTCTCCTGCAGCCAGCGCCATGCCAGGTCGGCGAGTTCCAGATCGGGCCGGGGCCCGCCGGAGGCGACGGCCTCCGCCGTGAGCTGTGTCATGCGGCGGCGGACCCAGTCCTGCCACGGCTGGCTGTAGGCGGTCAGCGTCAGCCACGTCTCCAGCTGCGAGACCACGCGGATCCCGGCCAGCTCGCCCTTGCTGTCCGACAGGAAGATCGTCAGCGCCAGGGCGTCGCGTCCCGCCCGGTACTCGAAGGAGGTGGGCGGCATCAGATCGCCGGTGCGCAGCAGTTCGTCGGCGATGTACTCGGCGTACAACCACGCCATGGGCACAGCCAGTTCGCCGCCCTGGGGGCCCTCGGTGTTGCCTCTGCTCTCGTGCCGCATCCGCTCCGCCTTCCTCCGGTCCGTGCGCGTCACCGGCCTCTGGCCCCCCAATCCGGCACACGGTGAGGACAGCCGATTACCCGGGAGGGGGGTCGGGCAAGGCGCTTTGCAAACCCTTGACCCGGCCTCCGGTTTCACCGCAGGTGAGCCGCCCTGTGTTGTTCGCGTCACAGGCTCGCCCATTTGACGCTGTTTCAGGGTGCCTGACGGCTTTGGTCCTTGATTTGCCTATGACTCCGTATGTAGATGCGTTTAGCCGACTATCGTCCCCAGTCACGGAGCCCGCTCGATGACGCAGCGCGTACGCACCCCACGGCACATCAGGCCCCCTTCCACCTCCCCGAACACCCGCCTGGGCCTGCGCACGCGCCCCACGACGGCAGCGGCGGCGGTCCTTCTGCGCGCGGGCATCGCGGGCATCGTGGGCATCGCGTGCGCCGCGGGCTGCTCGGCCCCGCCGCCGGCGTGGCTCGGCGGCTCCGCGGCCGGGAAGCACCCCTTCACACTCGTCGCCTCCGGTGACGTCCTGCCGCACGCCTCGATCATCCGCCAGGCCAACGCCGACGCGGGCGGCGACGGCTACGACTTCGCGCCGATGCTCGCGGGCGCCAAGCCCGTCGTCTCCAAGGCCGACCTGGCGATCTGCCACATGGAGACGGTCTACGGCGCGGACGGCGACTACACCGGCTACCCCACCTTCAAGTCGCCGCCCCAGGTGGCCCGCGCCCTCAAGGCCACCGGCTACGACGCCTGCTCCACCGCCTCCAACCACACCCTGGACGACGGCGCGGCAGGAGTGCGCCGCACCCTGGACGCGCTGGACAAGGCGGGGGTCAAGCACGCGGGTTCGGCCCGCTCGGCCGCCGAGGACAAGCGTCCGGCCTGGCTGCGGGCGGGCGGCGCGAAGGTCGCGCAACTCGCGTACACCTACGGAACGAACGGCTATCCGCTGCCGAAGGGCAAGCCCTGGACGGTCGACCTCATCGACCGCGCGAAGATCGTCGCGGACGCCCGTGCGGCACGGAAGGCGGGCGCCGACGTCGTAGTCGTCAGCCTGCACTGGGGCTCGGAGTGGCAGGACGAGCCCGACCGGCAGCAGCTGCGGCTCGGCAAGCAGCTCACCGCGTCCCGCACGGACGGGCGCCCCGACATCGACCTGCTGCTCGGCACGCACGCCCATGTGCCGCAGGCCTACGAGAAGGTGAACGGCACATGGGTCATCTACGGCATGGGGGACCAGATCGCCGGCGCCATGATCAACCACGAGGGCGCCGACGATCCGCGCGGCAACCAGGGCACCATCGGCCGCTTCACCTTCGAGCCGCCCGCGCGCGCCGGTGCCCGCTGGCAGGTGACGAAGGCCGAGTTCCTGCCGATGTGGTTCAACACGGACACCGGCCGCGTCGTCGACCTCAACAAGGCGCTGGAGCGCGGCGCGGACGTGCGCGATGTGCGCGACCGCATCCGCCGCGTCGTGCTCAGCCGGGGCGCAGGCAAGCAGGGCCTGGTCATGGGCGAGTAGCCCCGCGGGCGCGATGCGCAGCGCCTGCGGGACCTCACGCCCCTGCGGCCCGGTCCGCCTTCGCCAGCTCCGACTTGCGGTACGAGTACCCGAAGTACACGACGAGGCCGAGCACGAACCACACGGCGAACCGCACCCAGGTCTGCCACTGCAGGAACGTGATCAGCCAGATGGAGAAGACCACCCCGACCGCCGGCACCACCGGCATCCCCGGGCAGCGGAAGGTGCGCGGCAGCTCCGGCCGCTTGTAGCGCAGCACGATCACCGCGACACACACCACGACGAACGCCAGCAGGATCCCGATGTTGGTCAGTTCGGCCGCCTCGCCGATCGGCAGGAACCCGGCGATGGCGGCCGACGCGACCCCGACGATCCACGTCACGCGCGTCGGCACGTGCCGCGTCGGATGCGTCTTGGCGAACCACTTGGGAAGGAGACCGTCCCGGCTCATCGAGAACCACACACGGGTGCACCCGAGCATGAACGTGAACATCACCGTGAGGATGCCGATGATCGCGCCCACCGCGATGACGTCCGCGAGACCGCCGAGCCCCACCGACTTGAAGGCCGTGGAGAAGCCGCTCTCCGGGTCGACGTCCTTATAGCTCTGCATGCCGGTCAGGACCAGGCAGGCGAGGACGTAGAGGACCATCGAGATGGCGAGGGAGTAGAGGATCGCCTTCGGCATGTGCCGCTGCGCGTCCTTGGACTCCTCCGCCGCCGTACTCATCGCGTCGTACCCGAAGACGGCGAAGAAGACGGTCGCGGCGCCCGTGAACGCGCCGCTGATCCCGTAGGGGAAGAACGGCTCGTAGTTCCCGGTCTCGATGTGGAAGAAGCCGACCGCGATCACGACGAGCACCACGATCACCTTGAGCACGACCACGATCAGCTCGAAGCGCGCGGCGTTCTTGATGCCGAGGGTGAGCAGGTACGCGATGAACAGGCACAGCACCGCGGCGAACAGGTCGACCTTGTGCCCGTCGCCGGTGCCCGGCGCGCCCATCATCCAGTGCGGCAGTTCCGCCCCCAGCTCCTCGACCAGGAAGCCGAAGTAGCCGGAGATGCCGATCGCCACGACGGCGACGATCGCGGTGTACTCCAGAAGCAGGTCCCAGCCGATGAACCAGCCGGTCAGCTCGCCGAGCACCACATAGCCGTAGGTGTAGGCGGAGCCCGCCTTCGGGATCATGCCCGCGAACTCGGCGTACGAGAAGGCGGCGGCGGCGCTCGCGACGCCCGCGATCAGGAAGGAGACAAGGACCGCGGGCCCCGCGGTGCCGTTCGCGACGGCGCCCGCGAGGCTGAAGATGCCGGCACCGATGATGCCGCCGACCCCGATCGCGGTGAGCTGCCAGAGCCCCAGCGTCCTGGAGAGACCGCCGCCCGCCTCTGTCTCGTCGATGTGCTCGATGGGCTTGCGGCGCAGTACGCCCTGTCCCATCCGGAGTCCCGGCATGAGCTCCACCTCTTCGCAGACGGGGCCGGCTGATGGCGGATCATGATGGCCCAGCCGGGGGCCCGAGGGAAGACGCCACACCCTGTGGAGGCCGTTACGGCACCACGGTCACCGGCCAGCGGCCCGTCTTCACCAGGCGTACGGCGACCGAGCCGACGATGCGGTGGCCCGCCTGCTCGGAGGCGCCGACGACCACGGCGTCGGCCTTCAGGTCGTCGGCGGCGGTGACCAGACCGGTGAAGGGGTCACCGCGGAAGGTGTGGAACTCCCACCGGACGTCGAATATGCCCTTCACCCGCTCGGTGGCGGACCTGATCTCCGCGATCAGCCCCTCGGCGATCTCGTCGGTGGTCTCGGCCACCGGAGCGCCGAACGCGGCCCCCGCCGCGAGAACCGGCTGGATGTACACCACCGCGAGCAGGGCCCGCTGCCGCCTGGCCAGGCCTCCGGCGTACGCCGCCGCCCGCAGAGACGTATCGGAGCCGTCGACTCCGACGACGATGACTTTCGGCCCGTCGGTGCCGCGTTCGAACTGCTGGGACTGGTCTTCGCTCACGACGAGAGGTTAGCGGAGGCACTCATACCGCCTGCGCTCCGGGCACCCGGGCCCCGTTCCGCCGCCCCCGCTCGACGCGCGCGGCGGCCCCGCTCTTCCTAGAGTCGTGCCCATGACGGTCAGCACGGAGGAGCCCGGGCCCTGCGGGCGCACGCGCGCCGGCGGCGGCTTCCTCGGCCGGGTCCCGGAGGGCTTCGCCGCCTTCTTCGGCGGCCTCGGCGTCTTCTGCGCGGTCCTTGCGGTGATCGCCCCGCTGCGCCGCCTCCTCATGCCCGTCATCCGCGTCCTCGACCTCGTCACGGTCCCGGTCAGCGCGAACCTCGCGTACGCCGTCTTCCTCTTCCTGCTCGCCGCCGCGACAGCCGCCCGCAAGAAGGTCGCGTGGTGGCTGGTCGTCAGCTATCTGGGGCTGCTTCTCGCCTTCGACGTGCTCGGCGCGGCGCTCGGCTTCTGGGCCGAGTCGCTGCCGTCCTTCGTGGTCTGCGGCATCGCCTTCGTCCTGCTGATCCTGGCCCGCCAGGAGTTCTCCGCGGACTCCCGGCGCGGCGCCGTACGGCGGGCCGTGGCGGTCCTGGTGGCGGGCCTCGGCCTCGCGAGCCTCCTCGGCTGGGGACTGGTGGAGCTGTTCCCCGGCACGCTGGTGCGCGGGGAGCGCCTGCTGTGGGCGGCGAACCGGGTCTGCGGCGGGCTGATCCACGGCCGCGACTACTTCGACGGCGCCCCCTCGCGCGGCCTCCACTTCTGGCTCGGCCTGTTCGGCGCCCTCGCCCTGCTGAACGCCGCCGCCACCCTCTTCCGCTCCCAGCGCATGGAAGCGGCCCTGCACGGCGACGAGGAGCCCCGCATCCGCGCCCTGCTCGGGGCGTACGGGGCGCAGGACTCGCTCGGCTACTTCGCCACCCGGCGCGACAAGGCCGTCGTCTTCTCGCCCAGCGGCAAGGCCGCCGTCACCTACCGCGTGGAGGCCGGCGTCTGCCTGGCCAGCGGCGACCCCGTGGGCGACCGCGAGGCCTGGCCGCACGCGATCGGCGCCTGGCTGGACGTCGCCAGGCGGTACGCCTGGCAGCCCGCCGTCATGGGCGCGTCCGAGGACGGCGCCACCGCGTACGCCCGCGCCGGGCTCGGCGCGCTGCAACTCGGCGACGAGGCGATCCTGCACGTCGCGCAGTTCGATCTGGACGGCCGCGACATGCGCGTCACCCGCCAGGCCGTGAACCGGGTCCGCCGCACCGGCGCCACCGCCCGGGTCCGCAGGCACTCCACCCTCACCGACGAGGAGATGGAGGAGATCATCGACAAGGCCGACGCCTGGCGGGACACCGAGACCGAGCGCGGCTTCTCCATGGCCCTCGACCGGCTCGGCGACCCCGAGGACGGTGACTGCCTCCTCGTCGAGGCGTTGGGCGCCGACGGCAAGCTCCTCGCGCTGCTCTCCCTCGTCCCCTGGGGCAGGGACGGCATCTCCCTCGACCTGATGCGCCGCGACCGGACCGCGCCGAACGGTGTCATGGAGTTCATGGTCGCCGAGCTCTGCGCCGCCGCGCCCCGGCTCGGAGTGCGGCGCGTCTCGCTGAACTTCGCCGTGTTCCGCTCGGTCTTCGAGGAGGGCGGCCGCATCGGCGCGGGGCCCGTGCTGCGGCTGTGGCGCAAGCTGCTCCTGTTCTTCTCCAAATGGTGGCAGCTGGAGGCCCTCTACCGCTCGAACGCCAAGTACCACCCGGAGTGGTACCCGCGTTTCATCTGCTACGGCGACAGCGGCGCCCTCGCCCGGATCAGCCTGGCGTCGGGCATCGCCGAGGGCTTCGTCTCCGTGCCGTCGCTGCGCAAACTCTGGGGCAAGGGCCACAAGCCGCGCGGCGTCGACCGGCCCACGACCACCGAGGGCCTCCCCTCCATCGCCGCGCTCGGCCTCGCGGACCAGGACACCGCCGCCGACCCCGTGTCGAGGCTCCCGGAACAGATCCGCGCCCGCCACCGCAAACTCGACCGACTGCGCGCCGGGGGAGTCGACCCCTACCCGGTCGGCCTCGCTCCCCGCACCCATGAACTGGCCCGCGTGAACCGTCAGCTGACGGGGCAACAGGTGTCGGTCACGGGCCGTGTCATGCTCGTACGCGACTTCGGCGGCATCGTCTTCGCCGTGCTGCGCGACTGGTCGGGCGACCTGCAGCTCGCCCTCGCCCGCGACACCTCGGGCCCTGGCGTCCTGGACGGCTTCACCGACGCCACCGACATCGGCGACCACATCGCCGCCACCGGCACGGTCGGCACCAGCGACCGGGGCGAGCTCACCGTCTTCGTCACCGAATGGCGGCTCACCGGCAAGTGTCTGCGCCCGCTGCCCGACAAGCGCCGCGGCCTGACCGACCCCGAGGCCAAGGTCCGCCGCCGCTACCTCGACCTGATCGCGACCCCCGGCGCACGCGACGTGGTGCGGTTCCGCTCCACCGCCGTGCAGGCGCTGCGCCAGGGCCTCCTCGACCGCGGCTACCTCGAGGTCGAGACGCCGATGCTCCAGCAGATCCACGGTGGCGCCAACGCCCGCCCTTTCACCACCCACATCAACGCCTACGACCTCGACCTGTACCTGCGCATCGCCCCCGAGCTGTACCTGAAGCGGCTCTGCGTCGGCGGCATGGAGAAGGTCTTCGAGATGGGCCGCACCTTCCGCAACGAAGGCGTCTCCTACAAGCACAACCCCGAGTTCACGATGTTGGAGGCCTACCAGGCCTTCGCCGACTACGACGTGATGCTCGACCTCACCCGCGAGCTCGTCCAGTCCGCCGCGACCGCCGCCTTCGGCTCGCCAGTCGCCCGCAGGGCCGACGCCGGAGGCAGGCTCGTCGAGCACGACATCTCCGGGCCCTGGCCGGTCAAGACCGTGTACGGCGCGCTCTCCGAGGAGCTCGGCGACGAGGTCGACGCCGGCACTCCGCTCACCGTCCTGCACCGGCACTGCGACCGCGCCGCCGTCCCCTACACCGCGGACGACGGCCGCGGCGACGTCGTCCTCGAAATGTACGAGCGGCTCGTCGAGGAGAAGACGGAGCTGCCCACCTTCTACAAGGACTTCCCCACCGACGTCTCCCCGCTCACCCGCCGGCACCGCACGGACCCGCGGCTCGCCGAACGCTGGGACCTCGTCGCCTTCGGCACCGAACTGGGCACCGCCTACTCCGAGTTGACCGACCCCGTGGAGCAGCGCCGCCGACTCACCGCGCAGTCGCTGCTCGCCGCCGGGGGAGACCCCGAGGCCATGGAGCTCGACGAGGACTTCCTCGACGCCCTGGAGTACGCGATGCCGCCCACCGGCGGACTCGGCATCGGCGTCGACCGGCTCGTCATGTTCCTCACCGGTCTGACCATCCGGGAGACCCTGCCCTTCCCCCTCGTCCGCCGCGTCTGATCGGGTGCTTTCGGGGGCCGCCCCGTGTTGATGGTCCGCACGGGCCTTCGGCCGTGCGACGGATTACTCATGAAAGATGATGAGCTGACTCCAGGGCGCCGGGTCCTGCTCCGGGCGGCGGCGATGCTGGGCCTCGGCGCGAGCGCGGGATGCGCGGCCGACCGTGCGCCCGCTCCGGGACCCGCCGCTGCCGCGAGGACGCCCGCCGGGGGCCCGCAGGCCGCGCGGCTCCGGGGGCCCTCCGCGTACCGCCTGCAGCCCATGGCGGGCTACGCTCCCGGGCGCCCCGGCCGGGCCCTGCCCCGCGTACGCGAGGCGCCCATCCTGCGGATGCCGGGACGCGAGCCGACGATGGTGCTGACCTTCGACGACGGGCCCGACCCGCGCTACACCCCGCACATCCTGCGGACACTGCGCGAGTACGAGGTCCGCGCGATGTTCTTCGTGTGCGGTGAGATGGCCGTCGACAACAAGGACCTGCTCCGCGAGATGGCCGACGACGGGCATCTGATCGGCAACCACACCTGGAGCCACCCGCTGCTGACCCGGCTCCACCGGGCCGGGATGCGCGAGGAGATCGAGCGGACCTGCGAGGTCATCGAGAACGCGACAGGCGAGCCCCCCGCCTGGTTCAGGGCCCCCTACGGCGCGTGGAACCGCAACGCCTTCCAATTGGGGGCCGGGCTCGGCATGGAGCCGTTGGCCTGGACCGTCGACACCCTCGACTGGACCGAACCGGGGGCGCGGACCATCGTGCGGCGGGTGCGCGAGGGCGCAGGGCCCGGGGTCGTGGTGCTCTCGCACGACGCGGGCGGCGACCGCTCGGCCAGCGTCGAGGCGCTGAGCTCCTACCTTCCGGAACTGCTTGACTCCGGCTATCACCTCACCGTGCCGCGGAGTGACCTGTTCTGAGAGCTCGTGCGGCGCGTGCCGCTCGTCCGCCTGGTTCCCGTGTCGAAGACAGGCTCTCAGCGCACGGCGACCAGTCGGGCGAACACCACGACGTTCCCGTCGTATCCGGCCCGTTTCGAGAAGCCGCCGCCACAGGTGATGACGCGCAATTCGGGAGTTCCACTGTTCCCGTAGACCCGCTCGCCCGGGAAAGTGGCCTTGTCGAACACCTCGACGCCGTAGATCTTGAAAATCGCCGTCTTCTTGTCCCGGCGCCTGACCTCGACGTGATTTCCCTTCTTCAGCGAACCCAGACCGTAGAAGACGGCCGGGCCCTGCCGGTTGTCCACATGGCCGACGATCACGGCCGTGCCCTTCTCGCCGGGCGACACGGCGCCGGTGAACCAGCCCGCGAGGTTCGGGTCGTCGGGCGGCGGCGCATCCACCCAGCCCTCCGCGTCCAGTCCCACCTGCATGATCGGCGCATCCACCTGGATGCCTTTGATGCGTACGCGCTCGGCGGGTGAGAAGGCCAGGGGTGCCGGGGCGCCGGCGACGGCTTCGGGCGTGCGGTCCGCGGCCGCGGCGGACGCGGGCTGCGGCGGGCCGACGTCGAATTCCCCCGAACCATTTCGGATCAGCGCGAGGCCGGTCAGCAGAACGAGCGCCATCACGCCCCACGGGGCGCGCTTCCTCGGCTTCTCGTCCTCCTGGACTTCCTGGAATTCGAAATCGTCGGCCGGATGGGACGAAGGCATTCTCTATCCCCTCTCAACGCGGCAGGCACGCCGCGTCCGTTGCGCGTACCAGCACGCTAAGCGTGGCGCGCGCGGCGTGCGAAAGGGCGGGAGCGAACGGGTGGCGCGGGGGCCGGGGTGCGCCATCCGAGTGCGCCTCCGGCAGGAACTTTCTGACAGACCGTGACCTGCGGTGATGTCGGGTCGAACGCACGTGCCTCGGCGTGTCGTCTCACCAGGACGGCCGATCGCCGAAATGCGGCCTCGCGCACGGCATCTGAGGGTCAGTCTGGGAGGCGCTCTCGCCGATCGACCGGGGACGGTAGCCCCGGGGCGTCTTCCGCGGAGGATTGCCATGCGTACATCCCGTATGCGGACCACTCATGCCCTCGCGGTCGCCGCCGCGGCCGTCGGGGCCGTCGGGCTCGCCGCCCCGGCCGCGTCCGCCTGGGCCGACCCGACCAACATCGTGGCGATGCCCAGTGTGGTCCCGAGAGGGGGTCATCTGACGGTCACCGTCGACGGCTCGTCCTGCCAGTCGCAGGGCAGCAAGGTCACGTCACCCGCCTTCCCCGACGCGAAGCTGGAAGGCATCCCGGGCGGCACCGCGGTGAGCGCCACCGCGGCCGTCCACCAGCACGTGCGCCCTGGCGCGTACGACATCACGGCCCACTGCGGGGGCAAGACCCTGGTCCGCCCGGCGGCGTTCACCGTCATCCACGGCGGTGTGCGCGGTGGCTTCGGCGGCAGCACGAACTCCGGCGCGACCGGCACCGACATGGCGATCGGCGGTGCGCTGGTCACCGCCGCGCTGGTCGGCGGCGGGGTCTTCTGGATGCGTCGCCGGGCCGAGAACCGGGCCTAGGCTCCGGCCGGATCTGCGGCCGGATCTGCGGCCGGATCTGCGGCCGGGTCCGCGGCCGGGTCCGGGAAACGGGTCCGGACTTTCCCGCCGGTCCCGGGAGTTGGGCCCTCCGGGCCGGGGCGTCCCCCTTCCGCTCCGTGCCCGGTGTGCCCTTCTCGTACCGACGCGGACAGCTCGTACCGACGGTGCCGGCGCTTCGTCCCCGGGATCTGGAGACGTCCCGGGGGCGGAGTGCTGTCAGGAGTGGTCCCCGCCGGTGCGGCGGCGCATCTTGTAGTACGCGGTGCCGACGGTGCCCAGGATCAGGGCGCCGCCGAGGGCGATCTCGTGCAGGTCGAATCCGCCGAGGCTGCCACCGGTGCCGGCCTTGACGCCCTTGTGGGCGTGGTGATCCGGGTGGTGGGTGTTGTTGGGGTGGTGGCTGTTGTTGTCGGGACGACCCGTGGCGATGGTGAGGTCGGTCTTGTCGCTGCCCGGGTTGCTGCCGTTGCAGGTGAACGTGACCTCGTACGTCGCACCCGGCTTGGCGTCCCAGAACACCTGGGCGGTGGCGGACTTCTGCCCCTTGGGAATGGTGGTGTCGTCGAAGACGCCGGAGGTGACCTTCGTCTCGCCGTCGCATCCGTCGACGTTGAGGGTGACCTGGCCACCCGCGGCGATCGTCGTCGGGGTGACGCTGAAGCCGAAAGCGGTCACGTTCTCCTCGCCGAGGACGGCTGCGGTCGCGGCGGTCGCGGCGGGGGCCGTCACGGCGAGTGCGGAAGCGGTGAGCAGAGCGGCCGAGGCGATGCGTATCGCGCTCATGGTGGATCCTCCGGGTCCCCGAGGAGCAAGCGGCGGACTCTTCTTCCGCTGACATCTGAAATGCACCTCGATGTCCGAAACGCTAGGTACGGAGCCGTGGCACCGCGATCCGTGTCGCGCGAACGGGTCAACCGGGTGGGCCGGCCGGGCGAACGGGGCGGCGCGGCGTCGCGGATTGGACCCGGCGGTGTGGTGGGGCTCTCCGGTAGGGGGACGGGGCGGCTTGGGCCCAGCGGCTCAGCTCCCGTGCTTCAGCGCCGCGTCAGGGCCTCGGCGCGGTCAGCGCCTCAGGGGCGTCAGGCCGATGTGCGACGCCAGCCACGGGAGCTGCTTCTCCAGGCCGGGACGCCACACCTGCCAGCTGTGCCGGCCCGGCAGTTCCACGAGCTCGGCCTTCATCCCGGCCTTCCTCGCCGCCGCGTACACCGTGAGCGCCTGCGGACGGTACGTCGAGTCGTCGGTCCCCGCGACGAACGCCCCGGCCGTGTCCGGGAACCTCCGCCGAGCCATCACGTCGACCGGGTTGACCTTCTCGAACGCGGCTTCGTCCCCGCCGAACGCCGCGTCCACGGTCTTCTCGCGGCCCCCGAGCGTCGGCTCGTCCTGGCCCGAGATGTCGAGGAAGGTGCCGTAGACCTCCGGCGCGTTGACCGCCAGCTGCAGGGCGCAGGTGCCGCCGTTGGAAAGCCCGGAGACCGCCCGGTGCGCGCGGCCCGTGGCCGCCTGCAGGTGGTCCGCCGCCCAGGCCGGGACGTCCTCGGCGAGATACGTCTGCACCTTGCCGAGCCGGGAGTCCATGCACAGCGGATTGTCGAAGGAGGAGCCCAGCGGGTCGACGACGAGGACGACCGGCGCGAGACCGCCGTGCCGGCCGGCGAAGTCGTCCATCATGTCCGGCAGCTGACCGGAGGTGATCCAGTCCTGCGGGGAGCCCGGCTGCCCGGCCATCAGGACGAGTACGGGCAGCAACGGGCGAGGCGAGGCGCGGTAGGCCGGGGGCAGGTAGACGTACGCGTCACGGGCCTTGAACCCCGACTTCGCGCCGGGGATCGAGGTGGTCGACACGGTGCCCTTGGCGGGCAGCCCGGCCGGCGCCTTCCACACCTCGGACAGCGCTTTGCCCGCGGGCACGTCGAGCGTCGGCTCCTTCCTGCCCGTGGCGTCCTTGAGGCTGACGGTGCCCTGGGGGCCCAGCATGGTCCGCGGGGTCGGGTAGTTGTCGTAGTGGATGTTCACCTCGGAAAGTCCGAGGACCACGACGAGCAGGCCCGCGGACAGGGCGCCCGCGCGGCCGGGCCACCGCAGCATCGGCAGTCGGCAGAGGGCCAGGCAGACGCCGAGGATCGCGACGCCGGTCCACACCACCACGTCGACGGGGAGTTTGTCGGGGAAGGGCTGCCACCAGTCGTCGACGGTGAGCTGGACCAGAAGGGTCAGGATCGCCGCCGTCACGGCGGCGAGCGGGAGCAGCCGGGTCCACCAGCGGCGGTCGCGGGAGAAGAGGAGGGCGGCGAGTGCCAGGCCGCCGAGAATCCGCACGACGAGCGGAACCGCCCCGTCGACCAGCGACCAGTCCAGCGGCCCGGCGGCCATCGGCACCTCCACCCGGCACACGTCACCTGCCGGTTCACGCAAACCTTAACAAGGAGGGCGAACGTGGCAAATCGGGCGACGTGCGGGTCTCTCAGCGGTCTGTCCGATCCGTCCGATCCGTCCGGTCCGTCCGGTCCGTCCGGTCCGTCTGGTCGGGCTGGTCGGGCTGGTCGGTCCGGTCCGTCCGGTCCGGCCACCCGTGCGCTCCGCCGCGCCATTCGACGAGATGCGGGTCGTCGAGCGCGATGTCGGCCTCGCCGATGCCGGCGCGCCGCAGGAACCCCGTGAGGTCCGCGTCGCTGCGGGCGACGCCGACGTCCTCACCGCGCACGGTGACCCGTCGCCCGCCGTCGGCGGCGGGCGGGTGGACGATGATCGGTGACTGCCAGGCCATGGCACCAGGGTGCGCCGAACAAAAGCGCGGCGCAGCACGGATGCCGATACGGGCCCGAAGGTGGCCGGGATCAGCCACTCAGTCCGGGGAACAACAGGTGGAACGGTTCCGCTGTCGCCGCGACGCCGCGACTGTAGGGCGCGTCGAGGTCCCAGATGAGGAAGAGCAGGAAGGCGAACAAAGCGGAGAAGAGTCCCGCCAGGATGAGTTCGCGCGGGGTGCGGCGAATTTGCAGGGCGAAGATCATGCCGATGGTGACGAACCCTCCGATGATGAGACCGAACCAGACCACGCCGGGCATGGTCGCCCCCGTACTGTCCGCGCGGGCGCTGCGCGCGTCGTCCGCGGCCGCCACCGCGTCGACCAGCGGCTGGTAGGCCTGCGCCTCGTAGTCCGACTTCGGCTCGTAGTCCGTCACGTCGTGCCGGACGCGGGCCAGCAATTGCGCACCGCGGTCGGTGAGTTCACCCTTGTCCTTCATGGTGTCCCACTCCGTGGTGACGACATGGCTGACATAGGTGTGGACGTCGGCGCGAATCTGGCCCCGTACCTCCTCGGGCCAGACCCGCGACCGCTCCGAGACCTCGTGCAGGGCCTGTGCCTCGAGGCGTACGTGCTCCTGTGCGGCGCCCCGCGCCTCCCAGGCGCCCGCGATGGCCAGGCCAAGGACGATGGCGTACACGACGCCGATCATCATCGTCATGTACTCGATGACGTCGGGCGTCTCCGACGCGTCGTAGTCCTCGCCGGTCGTGCGGTGGCGAAGCAGGGTCACGACGAGCACGACGGCGCACACGACGACCATCGCGAGGGTGAGAACAAGCCATTCCGACATGGAAACCTCCGGCGGTCAGCGCGGGCGGAGCGCGGCGACGGCGAGCACCGCGGGCGCCGTGATGAGCAGGGTCAGCGAGACGAGGGGTGGACCGTGGCGGGGCTGCTGCCCGCGCGACGGGGCGTGGTACGCCGGATATGACACGGATGAGGCCGACGGAGTGGGCCGGGGGGTGACGGACGGCTTGGGTTCGGGTTTCGGCTCGGGGGCCGGCGGCACGGGCGGCGGAGGCGGTGGCGTGGGCCGGGCGGGCGGCGCGGGGGCCGGCGGTGGAGGCGGCTTGGGAGCGGGCGGTGGCGGAGGCGGGGGCGGCGGTGGTGGCGGTGGTGGGGGAGCAGGCGGTGGTGGAGGTGGTGGGGGCGGTGGGGGAGGCTTCGGGTGATGTGTGGGACCGGCGTGGCAGTTGACGCCGTCGCCCGCGACGGCCACCGAGCCGCCGCCCGAAGCGCTGCCGCCCTGAGTGATCGACGCGTAGGCGCAGTCGTCGGCGGAGGCCGCGCCGAGGGCCGAAGAGGCACCGAGCAGCAAGGCCAGCGCCATGAGCGCCAACACGCGTGTGACTAGGGGTGACAAGGCCCGCGAAGTTCGATGCACGACGGGGAGCATGGGCAGTGCACGGCCCCGCCACGCCGCCGAAGCCCCTGATTGACCCGAAGGGGGGATCTGTCTCCGTCAGGGGTTTGACGGCGCGCACCCCTCGCTCCGGCTGCGTCCTCGGCGAAGAATCTTGCGCCCCGGCTGAACGGCGCGGTGGCTCCCGCCCGTACCTAGGGCCATGTGTGACGCAATCGGGCGCCACAACACCTCTGTGAACAGTGGGAGTCAAGGATGCTGCATCCAAGTGGGGTTTCCCCCCGGGCCTGGCGGAGCGCCTCACTCGTAGCGACAGCCGCGGCCCTGCTGGCGCTGACGACGGCGTGCGGCCAGGAGAAGGGCGACCAGTCCCCGAACGGGCAGAACGTGGGCAACCAGGCGCCCGCGAAGGACGGCGGCTACGGCGCGGACGACGGCTACGGCGCGGACTCCGACGCCGCCGGCAAGGACGCCGCCGGCAAGGGTGCGGGCGCCAAGGCCAAGCCCGCCGGGCAACTCGCCGTGTGGGACAGCAAGAAGCTGGGCAAGGTCGTCACCGACAACGCGGGCTTCACCCTCTACCGCTTCGACAAGGACACCGCCCAGCCGCCCAAGTCCAACTGCGACGCCGCCTGCCTGAAGACCTGGCCCGCCGTCGCGGCGGGCGGCGCCAAGGCCGCTCCGGGCGTCGACGCCTCCCTGCTCGGCGAGGTCACCGCCGCCGACGGCACCAAGCAGCTGACCGTCGACGGCTGGCCGATGTACCGGTACGCACGGGACACCAAGCCGGGCGACGCCAAGGGGCAGGGAGTGGGCGGCACTTGGTACGCGGCGGCCCCCGACGGCAAGAAGGCCGCGCCCCCGGCGGCCGGGGCGGCTCCCGTCGACCCGGCAGGACTCTCCACCCGCAAGGACCCGAAACTCGGCGAGATCGTCGTCGACAAGAACGGCATGACCGTCTACCGCTTCACCAAGGACTCGGCCTGGCCGATCAAGTCGGCGTGCACCGGCGCCTGCCTCCAGAAGTGGTCCGTCGTGGCTCCCGTGGCCAAGAGCGACACTCGAGGAATCCTCGAGAAGGGCTTCATGGTCTTCAACCGGCCCGACGGCGAGAAGCAGCAGACGATCAACTGCTGGCCGCTGTACACCTTCGGCGGCGACAAGAAGCCCGGAGACACCAACGGGCAGGGCGTCGGCGGGACTTGGTACGCGGCGAGCCCCCAGGGCAAGCCGGTGGGCGCCGCAGGCTAGCCCGCCCGGGCGCACGGACAGACCGGCCCGTCTCCTCCCATATCACAGGGAGGGGGCGGGCCGTTCCCCGGTGCGGGACACGGCACTTGCCAAAGGCAGTGACCGAGAACGGACGGCCAATTTCCGTTTTGACTCGCTCCCTTGGCGGACGATCAGTAGCCTCACCCTCGAACACCGGATCGTCTGCGTCACCCCCTACGCCTTGGAGTCTTGATGGAGCGTCCCGCCTGGGCCCCGCTCGGCATCGACATCTCGATGCCCAGCGTCTCCCGCATCTACGACTACTACCTGGGCGGTTCGCACAACTTCGAGGTGGACCGGGAGGCGGCCCGCAAGGCGATGGAGTTCATGCCGGGGCTGCCGAAGATCATGCAGGCCAACCGGGCCTTCATGCGGCGCGCGGTGCGGTACGCCGTCGACCAGGGCGTCACCCAGTTCCTCGACATCGGCTCCGGCATCCCGACGTTCGGCAACGTCCACGAGGTGGCCCGGCAGGCCAGCCCCGACGCCCGCGTCGTCTACGTGGACCACGACCCGGTCGCCGTGGCGCACAGCCGGGCCGTTCTCGACGGCACCGAGGGGACCGGGGCCGTCACCGGCGACCTGCGCGCGCCCCGGGACATTCTGGGCAGTCCGGAAGTCGCCACGGTCCTCGACCTGGACCGCCCGGTCGCTCTTCTCCTCGTCGCCGTCCTGCACTTCGTCGAGGACGCGTACGATCCTTACGCGGCGGTCGCCGAGCTGCGGGACGCAACTGCGCCCGGCAGCCTCGTCGTGGTCAGCCACGCCTCGTACGAGGGGGTTCCCGTTCCCCCCGAACAGGCCGGGCGGACGGTCGGTGTATACAAGGACATCCGCAATCCACTGATCATGCGCTCGCGCGACGCGATCGCGCGGTTCTTCGAGGGATACGACATGGTGGAACCCGGCCTGGTGCCGATGCCGCACTGGCGGCCCGACACTGCGCCCGAGGAGGAGGATCCCTACTCCTTCTCGGGATTCGCGGGCGTGGGACGCAAGCGTTGAGCGGCGAGCAGGACGGACCCGAGGGAAGACTCCGCCGGTTCGCCACCATCTGGAGCCGGGCGATCTTTCCCGTGACGGCGACCTCGCTGACCCGTCCCGAGTTCGAGCAGCAACTGGTGCCGCTCGCCCGGCGGTTGAGCGAAGCGCTGCGGGAGCGGGTCTTCGACTCGGCGAAGAGTCAGGGCATCGGCGCCGCGCTCGTCGGCACGCACTGCACGGACCCAGAGGCCCTCAGCCGCACGCTCGACTGCGTCGACGCCTATCTGGTCCTGTACTGCGGCGGTGAAGGACCCCGCGAGGAGCTGCGCGCCCGCTCCGCGCGGATCCAGCACGCGATGGCCGCGGGCTTCGCCCAAGCGCTGCGCGAGCGCACGCTTGCCGAGCAGGAGGCGATCTCCCGGGCCGCCCTGAGCGCCCGCAGCGCCGTCGCCGAGGCCCTGCACGCCAGCGAGGCGCGGTTCCGTGCCGTCTTCCACGGCGCCGCGATCGGCATCGGCATCGCGGACCTCGACGGCACGGTCCTGGAGGTCAACGACGCGCTGATCCGCATGTTCGGCGGCCTGGAGCACCAACTGCGCGGGCGCAACGTGGGGGAGTGGACGCACCCCGACGACTCACCCCACGTCTGGAAGCTGTACGAGGAACTGGTGCGCGGGGACCGTGAGCACTACCGCGTGGAGAAGGCCTTCTACCGCCCCGACGGCACGGTCCTGTGGACCAACCTGACCGTCTCCCTGCTGCGCGACGCGGACGGCGCCCCGCAGTACCAGCTGGCCCTGATGGAGGACACCACCGAGCGACGGCTCCTCAACCTCCGCCTGCGGTACGAGGCCACGCACGACGCGCTCACCGGACTGCCCAACCGCACCCTGTTCTTCGAGCGCCTGGAGAAGGCGCTCGCGGCGGGCGGAACCGCCCGGTTCGGGCTGTGCTACCTCGACCTCGACGGCTTCAAGACCGTCAACGACAGCCTCGGTCACGCGGCCGGCGACCGGCTGCTCGTCGAGGTCGCCGACCGGCTGCAGTCCTGCGCGACCGCCCCCGGCGAGATGGTGGCCCGGCTCGGCGGCGACGAGTTCGTGGCGCTCACCACGGGCCCCGACACCGAGACCGAGGTGGACGAGCTCGCCGGCCGCATCATGAACGCGCTCGCCGCCCCGATCCGCGTCGACGGACGCGAGCTGACCGTGCGCGGCAGCATCGGCATCGTCGAGGGCGCGGCGGGCGAGCGCGGCGCCGCGGAAGTCCTGCGCAGCGCCGACATCACGATGTACCGCGCCAAGTCCGCGGGCGGCAACCGCTACGAACTCGCCGACCCCGAGGCCGACGCCCGTGCCATCACCCGGCACGGGCTGACCACCGCGCTGCCCGCCGCCCTGGAACGCGGCGAGTTCTTCATCGAGTACCAGCCCCTCGTGCACCTCGGCGACGGCAGTGTGCGCGGCGCCGAGGCGCTGGTGCGCTGGCTGCACCCGCAGCACGGCGTCATCGGCCCGGACCGCTTCATCCCGCTCGCCGAGCACACCGGACTGATCGTGCCGCTGGGGCGCTGGGTCCTCGAGGAGTCCGTGCGCCAGGCCCGCCTGTGGGAGGCCCGGCACAGCGGGGCCGGACCGCTGCGCGTCAACGTCAACCTCTCGCCGATGCAGCTCACCCACCCGGGCCTTGTCTCCGACACGGTCGACATCCTGGAGCGCGAGGGCCTCGAGCCGGGCGCGCTCTGCCTGGAGGTCACCGAGTCCGCGCTGATAGGAGCCGACGACGACCTGCTCAAGCCGTTGCGCAGGCTCGCCGAGATGGGCGTGGACATCGCGCTCGACGACTTCGGTACGGGCTACTCCAACCTCGCCAACCTGCGGCGTCTGCCGGTGAGCGTGCTCAAGCTCGACCGCTCGTTCACCCAGGGCATGCAGCACTTCCCCGCCGACCCCGTCGACCTGAAGATCGTCGAGGGGATCGTCGCGCTGGCCCACAGCCTCGACCTCGCGGTCACCGTCGAGGGCGTCGAGACGGGCGCCCAGGCGGACCAGCTGCGGGAGCTCGGCTGCGATACGGCCCAGGGCTGGTACTACGCGCGGCCCGGCCCGCCGGACCGGTTGCACGAACTGGCGCTGGCGGACGCGACCGGCTGACCGCCGGGGCGGGTGCGGGGATTCAGAGCCTGTCTTTGAACCCCCGTCTGCGCAGCGACGCCCGGCACGCGCCCTCGGCGCACGGAGTTCCAGGACAGGTGGCTCCGCCACATGACCTGGAACTCCGCACTCCGATCGCACGCTTCCCCAAGCTCTCGGCTCCGCTCGAGCAGGGGAGGCCCCAATCCGCCGCTGCGCTCGCGCTTCGCGCGGACGACGGGGGTTCAAAGACAGGCTCTCAAAGCTCCAAGGACAGGCTCTCAGGGCAGGTCGCGCTCCAGCAGCATCCGCTGGAGTTCCCGCGCCGCGCGCGGCGGCGCCACGTCGCTGCGGTGGGCGAGCGCGATCGTGCGGTGCAGGCTCGGCCTGGCCAGCGGCGTCATCCGCAGGTCGGGCCCCGACCGCTCCGCGACCATGCGCGGCACGACCGCCACGCCAAGACCGGCCCGTACGAACCCGAGCACCGCGTCCATCTCCCCGCCCTCGACCGCGAACTCCGGCTCGAACCCCTCGGCGCGGCAGGCGGCGACGGTCAGCTCCCGCAGGTCGTAGCCGTGCCGGAACATCACGAGGCGCTCGCCCTGGAGATCGGCGATGCGCACCGCGTCACCGAGGCGGCGCGCGTGCGGCGCCGACACCACGACCAGGTCCTCGCGCAGCAGCTCGACGGTGGTGAGGGCCGGTGAGGGGCTGGGCAGCGGAAGTACCACGAGGGCCAGATCCAGCGCGCCGCGCGCCAGTTCGCGTACCAGATCGTGGGAGCCGCCCTCCTCGATGAGGAGCTGGATGCCGGGGTGCCGGTCGTGGAAGGCGCGCAGGACGTCGGGGAGCAGCCCCGTGCACACGCTCGGCGTCGCCCCGAGGCGGATCCGGCCCCGGCGCAGCTGCGCCAGCTCCTGCACCTCGATCCGGGCGGTGTCCGCGTCGGCGAGGATCCGGCGGGCCAGCGGCAGCAGTGCCTCACCGGCGTCGGTGAGGGTGATGTTGCCGCGCGCGCGGCTGAACAGCTCCGCGCCCAGCTCCCTCTCCAGCGCCCGGATCTGCTGGGAGAGCGACGGCTGGGAGACATGGACCTCCTCCGCGGCCCGCGTGAAGTGCCGGGTCTCGGCGACGGCGACGAAGTAGTGCAGCTGCTGGAATTGCATACACGTACGGTACGTGGGTCGATAGGCTCAGACTATGGAGTTGAGCTGATCCATGTCTTGGACCGATCGGGACTTTCGGCCATAGCGTCTCTGTCATGGCTCTGGCAACGCGGACGGACAAACGGCCGTCCATGACCCGCACGCTCTGGGACTCCACCATCGGCAAGAAGACGGTGATGGCGGTCAGCGGCTTGATCATGCTGCTCTATCTGTTCCTGCACATGTTCGCCAACCTGAAGATCTTCTTCGGCCCGGCGGAGATCAACGAGTACGCGCACTGGCTCCGCACCCTCGGCGAGCCCTTCATGCACTACGAATGGACGCTCTGGCTGGTCCGCGCGGTGCTCGTCGTCGCCGTCGTCGCGCACGCCACGTCCGCGTACCAGCTGAGCCGCCGCGACATCAGGGCGCGCCCCACCCAGTACGTGCACAAGCGGCGCGAGGCGAGCTTCGCGACCCGCACCATGCGCTGGGGCGGCATCATCATCGCGCTGTTCATCGTCTGGCACGTGCTCGACCTGACGACCGGCACCGTGCACCCCGGCACCTACGAGCACCTGCACCCGTACCAGAACGTCATCGACACCTTCTCCACCTGGTACGGCAACGTCGTCTACATCGTCGCAGTGGTCGCCGTCGGCTTCCACGTGCGGCACGGACTGTGGAGCGCGGCGCAGACCCTGGGCGTGGGCACCGCGACCCGCAACCGCGTCCTCAAGCCTCTCGCCAACGGCCTCGCCCTCGTGCTGACCGTGGGCTTCGTCTCCGTACCCGTGGCCGTCATGACCGGACTGGTGAGCTGACCCATGAACTACTCCAGTGAGTACTCCGCGTACACGACGGGAGAGCCGCTCGTCGACGCCAAGGCCCCCTCGGGGCCTATCGCCGAGCGCTGGGACACCCGCCGCTTCCAGGCGAAGCTGGTCAACCCCGCCAACCGGCGCAAGCACACCGTGATCGTCGTCGGCACCGGCCTGGCAGGCGGCTCCGCCGGAGCCACCCTCGCCGAACAGGGCTACCACGTCGTGCAGTTCTGCTACCAGGACTCACCGCGCCGCGCCCACTCCATCGCCGCGCAGGGCGGCATCAACGCCGCGAAGAACTACCGCAACGACGGCGACTCGGTCCACCGGCTCTTCTACGACACCGTCAAGGGCGGCGACTTCCGCGCCCGCGAGTCCAACGTCCACCGCCTCGCGCAGATCTCGGTGGAGATCATCGACCAGTGCGTCGCGCAGGGCGTGCCGTTCGCCCGCGAGTACGGCGGCCTCCTCGACACCCGCTCCTTCGGCGGCGTCCAGGTCTCCAGGACGTTCTACGCGCGCGGCCAGACGGGGCAGCAGCTCCTGCTCGGCGCGTACCAGGCGCTCAGCCGCCAGATCGCCGCGGGCAACGTGGAGATGCACCCCCGTACCGAGATGCTCGACGTCATCGTGGTCGACGGGCGGGCGCGCGGCATCGTCGCCCGCGACCTGATCACCGGCAAGATCGAGACGTACTTCGCGGACGCCGTGGTCCTCGCATCCGGCGGCTACGGCAACGTCTTCTACCTGTCGACCAACGCCATGAACTCCAACGCCACCGCCGTCTGGCGGGCCCACCGGCGCGGCGCGTACTTCGCCAACCCCTGCTTCACGCAGATCCACCCCACCTGCATCCCGCGCACCGGCGACCACCAGTCCAAGCTGACGCTGATGAGCGAGTCGCTGCGCAACGACGGACGGATCTGGGTGCCCAAGGCCAAGGGCGACGACCGCCCGGCGAACCAGATCCCCGAGGACGAGCGCGACTACTACCTGGAGCGCATCTACCCCTCCTTCGGCAACCTCGTGCCCCGCGACATCGCCTCCCGCGCCGCCAAGAACGTGTGCGACGAGGGCAGGGGAGTGGGGCCCGGCGGGCAGGGCGTCTACCTCGACTTCGCCGACGCGATCCGGCGGATGGGAAGGAAGAAGGTCGAGGAGAAGTACGGCAACCTCTTCGACATGTACGAGCGGATCACCGCGGAGAACCCGTACGAGGTGCCGATGCGGATCTACCCCGCCGTGCACTACACGATGGGCGGCCTCTGGGTCGACTACGACCTCCAGACCACCGTCCCCGGGCTCTTCGCCGTCGGCGAGGCCAACTTCTCCGACCACGGCGCCAACCGGCTCGGCGCGAGCGCCCTCATGCAGGGCCTCGCCGACGGCTACTTCGTGCTGCCGTCCACCATCAACGACTACCTCGCCCGCAACCCGCACAAGGACGAGGTGGACGACGGCCACCCGGTCGTGCAGGAGGTGCTCGCCGAGACCGAGGACCGCCTCAACCTGCTCCTGTCCGTCGACGGCGACCGCACCCCCGACTCCTTCCACCGCGAACTCGGCGAGGTCATGTGGGAGTTCTGCGGCATGGCGCGCACCGAGACGGGCCTTCGCAAGGCCCTGGAGCGCATCCCGCAGATCCGCGAGGAGTTCTGGCGCCGCATCAAGGTGCCCGGCACCGGCGAGGAGTTCAACCAGTCCCTGGAGAAGGCGAACCGCATCGTCGACTACCTCGAACTCGCCGAGCTGATGTGCCTCGACGCCCTGCACCGCGCCGAGTCCTGCGGCGGCCACTTCCGCGAGGAGTCGCAGACCCCGGACGGCGAGGCGGCGCGGGTGGACGAGGAGTTCTCGTACGCCGCCGCCTGGGAGTTCACCGCCACCGGCGCCGCCCCCGTCCTGCACAAGGAAGACCTCGTCTTCGAGTACGTCCACCCCACTCAGCGGAGCTACGCATGAAGCTCACCCTGCGCGTCTGGCGCCAGAAGAACACCGACGCCGACGGCGCGATGTCCACCTACGAAGTGGACGGCATCTCCAGCGACATGTCGTTCCTGGAAATGCTCGACACCCTCAACGAAGAGCTCATCGTCAAGGGCGACGACCCCGTCGCCTTCGACCACGACTGCCGCGAGGGCATCTGCGGCGCCTGCTCGCTCGTCATCAACGGCGACGCGCACGGCCCCGAGCGCACCACCACCTGCCAGCTGCACATGCGGTCCTTCGAGGACGGCGACACCATCGACATCGAGCCGTGGCGCGCCTCGGCCTTCCCGGTCGTCAAGGACCTGGTCGTGGACCGCTCGGCCTTCGACCGGATCATCCAGTCCGGCGGCTACATCAGCGCGCCGACCGGCTCCGCGCCCGAGGCGCACGCCACGCCCGTGCCCAAGCCGGACGCCGACTCCGCGTTCGAGCACGCCGAGTGCATCGGCTGCGGGGCGTGCGTGGCGGCCTGCCCCAACGGTTCCGCCATGCTGTTCACCTCGGCCAAGGTCAACCACCTGAACGTCCTGCCGCAGGGCGCGCCCGAGCGCGAGACGCGGGTCCTGGACATGGTGGCGCAGATGGACGCGGAGGGGTTCGGCGGCTGCACGCTGACCGGTGAGTGCGCGACCGCGTGCCCGAAGGGCATTCCACTGCCGTCCATCGCGGCGATGAACAAGGAGTGGTTGCGGGCCACCCGGAAGGTCAGCCGGTAGGTGCGCGGGTAAGTGGGGGACCGCGGGGCGTCCGTGGCTTGTCGCGCGGTTCCCCGCGCCTACGGCTTCGGCGAGGACACCGTCTACCTCAGCCCCGCCCCGATCTGCCATGCGGCGCCCCTGCGGTTCCGCGGTGTGGTGACCTCGCTCGGCGGCACCGTCGTCCCGAACCCGTCGCGGCCCACCGAACCGGGCTTGCCCCCGCTCCCCGCCCGCCTAACGCCCCCGCGCTCCCCGCGCGCGAGCCAGATACGGCGCCGTCCTGCTGCCCTCGGCGCCCGCCACCCGCGCCGGGGTGCCGGCCGCCACGACCAGGCCGCCCCGGTCGCCGCCGCCGGGACCGAGGTCGATCACCCAGTCCGCGCCCGCCACGACCGCCATGTCGTGCTCGACGACGACCACGGAGTTTCCGCCGTCGACCAGTTCGTGCAGGCGGTGCGTGAGGACCTCGACGTCGGCCGGGTGCAGGCCCGTCGTCGGCTCGTCGAGGAGGTAGAGCGTGTGGCCCCGCCTGACCCGCTGCAACTCGCCCGCCAGCTTGATGCGTTGGGCCTCGCCGCCCGACAGCTCCGTGGCGGGCTGGCCGAGCCGCAGATAGCCGAGGCCGATGTCGAGGAGTGTGCGCAGGCTGCGTACGACGGGCGGGGTGTCGGCGAAGAAGTCCGCGGCGGCCTCGACGGTCAGGTCGAGCACCTCGGCGATGTTCCTTCCCCGGTACGTCACTTCGAGCGTCTCGGGATTGTAGCGGGCGCCCCCGCAGGCCGGGCAGGGCGCGTAGGTGCTCGGCAGGAAGAGCAGCTCGACACTGACGAAACCCTCGCCCTGGCAGGTCTCGCAGCGCCCGCCCGCCACGTTGAAGGAGAAGCGGCCCACGCCGTAGCCGCGTTCCTTCGCCGTGTCCGTGGCCGCGAAGACCTTGCGTACGACGTCGAAGAGGCCGGTGTAGGTGGCCAGGTTGGAGCGGGGCGTGCGCCCGATCGGCTTCTGGTCGACGCGGACGAGACGGCCGACGCCCGCGAGGTCCTCGGTGATCTCGCCGACGAGTGTGGACTTCCCCGAACCCGACACGCCCGTGACGGCGGTGAAGGCGCCGAGAGGGATCTCCGCCGTCACCTCGCTCAGGTTGTGCCGGGTCACCGGACCGAGCTTCAACCAGCCCTGCGGGGAACGGACTTCACGCTCCGGAGCGGGTTCCTGGCCGAAGAGGAAACGGGCCGTCGCCGACTCGCGGACCTCGGCGAGCTCCGCCACCGGGCCGCTGTGCAGCACCCGCCCGCCGTGCTCGCCCGCCCGCGGGCCGACGTCGACGAGCCAGTCCGCGTGGCGCACGACATCGAGGTGGTGCTCCACGACGAAGACCGAGTTGCCCGCCTCCTTGAGCCGGTCGAGCACCGTCAACAAGGCTTCCGTGTCCGCCGGATGGAGTCCCGCCGACGGCTCGTCCAGGACGTACACCACGCCGAAGAGCCCCGAGCGCAGCTGGGTCGCGAGGCGCAGGCGCTGGAGTTCGCCCGCCGAGAGCGTGGGCGTGGCGCGGTCGGGGCTGAGGTAGCCGAGACCGAGCTCGGTGACGGTCGCGATACGGGCGATCAGGTCCCCGGTAAGGACGCGGGCCGTCTCCGAATCGTCCGCGGCGCCCGCGAGGACGTCGGCGAGGTCACCGAGCGGCAGCGCGGCAAGCTCCGCGATCGTGCGGCCCGCGAAGGTGACGGCCAGCGCCTCCGGACGCAGCCTGCTGCCGCCGCACGCCGGACACGGCGCGCTCGCCAGGAACCGCTCGGCCTTGGCGCGCAGCGACTGGCTCTTGGAGTCAGCGAAGGTCTTCAGGACGTAGCGCCGGGCGCTCATGTACGTGCCCTGGTAGGGGCGGTGGATGCGTCCTGCGTCGCGCACCGGGTGCACGGTCACCACCGGCTGCTCGTCCGTGAACAGGATCCAGTCGCGGTCCCGCTGCGACAGCTCGCGCCACGGCCGGTCCACGTCGTACCCGAGGGCGTCGAGCACGTCCCGCAGGTTCTTCCCCTGCCAGGCACCGGGCCAGGCCGCGACGGCGCCCTCGCGGATGGACCGCGACGGGTCGGGCACCAGGAGCTCTTCCGTCGTGCGGTGCACCCGGCCAAGACCGTGGCACTCGGGGCACGCGCCGGCCGCCGTGTTCGGCGAGAAGGCGTCCGAGTCGAGCCGCTCGGCGCCCGCCGGATAGCGGCCCGCGCGGGAGAAGAGCATCCGCAGGGAGTTGGAGAGCGTGGTGACGGTGCCGACGGAGGAGCGCGAGGTGGGCGCCGAGCGGCGCTGCTGGAGCGAGACGGCGGGCGGCAGACCGGTGATCTCGCCGACCTTCGGCGCGCCCACCTGGTGGATCAGCCGCCGGGCGTACGGCGCGACGGACTCGAAGTAGCGCCGCTGGGACTCGGCGTAGACGGTCCCGAACGCGAGCGACGACTTCCCCGAGCCGGAGACGCCCGTGAAGACCACGAGGACGTCACGCGGAATGTCCACGTCGACGCCTTGGAGGTTGTGCTCGCGGGCACCCCGGACGCGTACGAACGGGTCGTGGGGGCTGTGCATGAGGGGCTCCGTACGCGGCTCGGGGACAAACCCCACAATTCTAGGGTGCGGGGGAACGCGCGAGCCGGGGGGCCGGGGGAACGGAGTGCCGCGAGCGATCACGCGCGCGGCACTCCGCTTCCAGCAGCAGGACTTCAGCAGTCCAGGTAGGAGACGTGAATCCACACGCCGGTGCGCCCTCCCCACAGGTCACCCTTGATCCAGCTTCCCTCTCGGCCCTGTGCGTTCATCTTCTGACCCTTGTTCACCTGACCCAGGACCGGGTACTGGGCGCCTGGTCCGCCGCGGTAGTTGACGCCGTTGTCATTGACGGTGCAGACCGTGCCCTGGACAGCGGCCGGGGCGTCGGTCCGGGCGATGTCGGCCGAGGCGGTGGTGACCGCTGCCCCTGCGACGAGGGTGAGAACCGTTGCCGCGGTCACAGCCGCCGCGCGAATGGTCTTGAGCATCTGGTGTCCTTCCAGGAGAGATCAGACGCCTCCTGCATGCCTCACCGGGCTCACGGCAACCGCAATGTCACCCGAATGCCGGAGTACGGCAGGCAATTGCACGTCGCACTTCACCCAGTCGGCCGGTGTTCGTGCGGGCTCTGAGAAGTCGGGGCGGCCAGTCCCCCTGAGATCCCAGCCCCCTGAGCACCCAGCCCCGCCACCTTCGCCAGCCGCCGGAAGGAGTCCAGCAGGCCCGCCCGGTCGTACGTGCTGGTCGTGACGAGCACCTCCTGCGCGCCGCTCTCCTTGATCACCAGCTCAAGATCGGCGGCCACCTGCTCCTCCGTGCCGTGCACATGCCCGCGCAGCCCCGCTTCGTAGAAGCCGCGTTCCTTCTCCGTCATGGTCAGCGACTCCACGCGCTCGGCCGGCGGGAGCGGCGGGAAGGTGCCGTGCGTGCGGGAGTACGCCATCGACCAGGCCTCCGGGATCAGCAGCCTGCGCGCCGCCTCCTCGCTCTCCGCGACGGCCACGGTGCCGGCGATCACGACGTACGGCTCGGCAAGCCACGGCGAAGGACGGAAGCCGCCCCGGTACTCCTCGATGCCGCGCAGCATCTTCTCGCGGCCCCGGATGTCCCCGATGACCAGCGGCAGGCCCGCCCCGGCGGCGATCGTCGCGCCCTCGCCCACGGCCAGGACGTACGGCGGGACGGTCAGCCCCTCGGCGGGGCGGGCCCGCACGCCGGTGCCGGACGTGCCGCGGAACCAGTCGAGCAGTTCGCCGAGCCGGTCGGCGAAGTCCTCCGCGGCGTGCTTGTCGCGCCCCAGCGCCTTGCGTACCCCGTCGGTGAAGCCGACCGAACGGCCGAGCCCCATGTCGATCCGGCCGGGGAAGAGGGATTCCAGCACGCCGAACTGCTCGGCGACGACCAGCGACTGGTGGTTGGGCAGCATCACGCCGCCCGTGCCGACCCGGATGGTGCGGGTGGCCGCCGCGACGGCCGCCGCCAGCACGGTCGGTGCCGAACCGGCGACGCCGGGCACGCCGTGGTGCTCGGAGACCCAGAACCGGTGATAGCCGAGCGCTTCGATTTCCTGGGCGAGCCGCACCGTGTCGCGCAGGGCGTCCGGCCCGTCGTGCCCCTCGCGGGTACGGGAACGGTCGAGGACGGAGAACCGGGTTGCTGCCATCAATGAGCTCACACAAGGTTCAACACCTGGACGCCGCCGTGATTCCCTGGGGGAGTGACCGAGAACAGCAGACCTCTGGCCGTCTTCGACCTGGACGGCACCCTCGCGGACACCGCGCACCGGCAGCGGTACCTGGAGCGCAAGCCGCGCGACTGGAACGCGTTCTTCGCCGCGGCGCCCCAGGATCCGCCGCTGCCCCGCGGCATCGAGCTGTGCCTCGCGAGCGCCGAGGAGTGCGAGGTCGTCTACCTGACCGGACGCCCCGAGCGGTGCAGGGCGGACACGGTGGCCTGGCTCGCCCGCCAGGGCCTGCCGGAGGGCACCATCTGGATGCGACGCGACGACGACCGCAGGCCCGCCCGCCGCACGAAGCTGGAGATCCTGCGCTCCATCGCCCGCGAACACGAGATCCGCGTGCTCGTGGACGACGACGAACTGGTCTGCGAGGAGGCCGAACGCGCGGGCTTCAAGGTCGTCCGCGCCACCTGGGCCACCACTTCCCACTCCCTGAAGGACGCCCAGGAACGAGAGGGCCGCACCTGAGGCGCGCTGTCGAGAACGCGCCCTGTCGAGAACCGCCTACTCACCGTCCTCCAGCCGGAACCCCACCTTCAGTCCCACCTGGTAGTGCTCGATCTGCCCGTCCTCGATATGGCCCCGTACCTGCGTGACCTCGAACCAGTCCAGGGAGCGCAGTGTCTGCGAGGCACGTTCGACGCCGTTGCGGATCGCCTGGTCGAGGCCTTCGTGGGACGTGCCGACGATCTCGGTGACGCGGTACGTGTGGTTCGACATGAGGTGAGTCCTCCGGGACCGTCGAGTGGAGCCGCACGACTCCGTGGAGTGCCGTCACTCCACCGTGCACCAACGCGCCCGCGTGCGCGAGATGGCGTACCCCCTTGACCGGATCATTGGTACATACCAGAATCCAGCCGGTAACCCGTTCGAGCCGAGAGCTCATCCCCCCGCGTCGGGCTGACTTCCCCTGTCCTCAGGTAGAAAGTGACCCACGTGAACCCGCACCGCCGCGCCGCCGTGTCTCTGGCCCTCGCGTTCTCCTCCACCGTTCTGCTCGCCGGATGCGGGGTGCTGCCGGGCGGTGACGACGCCGAGACCGTCACGGTCTGGCTGATGCGGGGCAGTGCGTCGCCCGAGTTCGTCGAGCGCTTCACGAAGGACTTCGAGAAGGAGCACGACGGGATCGACCTGGACATCCGCATCCAGGAGTGGACCGGCATCGGCCCCAAGGTGAAGAAGGCGCTCAAGGAAGAGGGCGGGGACGGGCCCGACATCATCGAGGTCGGCAACACCCAGGTCGCCCAGTACGTCGACGAGGGCGGCCTGTACGACCTCACCCTGGAGTCCGCGCGCGACCTCGGCATGGACGACTGGCTGCCGGGTCTGGCCGAGCCGGGACGTTACCGGGGAGCCCAGTACGGCATCCCCTGGTATGCCGCCAACCGTGTCGTCATCTACAACAAGGACCTGTTCGCGCAGGCGGGGATCAAGAAGGCGCCCAGGACCCGCGAGGAGTGGATCGCGGCCACCGAGAAGCTCAACGGCGGTGGCAAGCAGGGGATCTACCTGGCCGGCCAGGACTGGTACACCCTCGCCGGGTTCATCTGGGACGAGGGCGGTGACCTCGCCAAGGAGACCAAGGAGTCCTCCGGCGACTGGCGCGGCAGCCTGCACACGCCCGCGGCGCTGCGCGGCATGGCGTTCTACCAGCGGCTGCAGGCGCTCGGCGACGGCCCGCGCGACGCCGACGAGGAGCACCCGTCGCAGGCCGGTGTGTTCGCCAAGGGCGATGTCGCCCAGATCGTCACGGTGCCGGGGGCCGCCCGCGCCATCGAGGAGCAGAACCCCCAACTGAAGGGGAAACTCGGCTACTTCCCCATCCCCGGCAAGAAGGCGGGCAAGCCCGGCGCGGTCTTCACCGGCGGCTCCGACTTCGTGGTGCCCGAGCATAGCGACAACCACAAGGGCGCGGTCGCGGTGATCGAGGCGCTCGCGGGCAAGAAGTGGCAGACCGACCTGGCGCGGACCATGAACTACGTCCCGAACAAGGCGAAGCTGGCCCCCGCGGTCGCGGGCGAGGAGGGCGTCGCGGCGATGGCCGTCGGCGCGGCGAACGGCCGGGCCACCCCTAACTCGCCGCGCTGGGCGGGCGTCGAGGCGGACAACCCCATCAAGGACTACATGACGCAGGTCCTGATGGGCGGCGACCCGGCGGCCGAGGCACGCAAGGCCTCGGACAAGATCACCGAGGTGCTGAACGTCGGAGGGCTCTGACACCGGGTCAGGTCGAGTCGGGCGGCACGCGCGGCACGCCACTGCGCGCCGCGCTGCACCACCGCCCTACGCCACCGTGCTCAACGACAGCGCGAAGCGCTCCCTGTCGTCCGTCCACCAGTGCGTCAGCTTCAGCCCGACGGCGCCGAGTTCGCTCTCCACGCCGTCCGCACGGAACTTCGCCGAGATCTCCGTGCGGAGTTCCTCGCCAGCCGTGAAGTCGACCGCGAGATCCAGCGCGTGGATCTTCACCGTCTGGTCGGTGGTGGAGCGCAGGCGCATCTCTATCCACTCGCGCTCGCGGTTCCAGACGGCGACGTGCTCGAAGGCGGCGGGGTCGAAGTCCCCCGCGAGCTCACGGTTGATCACCGACAGGACGTTCTTGTTGAACGCGGCGGTCACGCCCGTCGCGTCGTCGTACGCGGAGACGAGGACCGACTCGTCCTTGACCAGGTCCGTGCCGAGGAGCAGCGCGTCGCCGGGCTGGAGCAGTCCGCGTACCGAGGTGAGGAACGCGGCGCGCTCGGCGGGCAGCAGATTGCCGATCGTGCCGCCGAGGAACGCGATAAGGCGCGGGCCCGGCGTGCCCGGCAGCGCGAGGCCGCGGGTGAAGTCGGCGATCAGGGCGTGCACGTCGAGTGCGGGCCGCTGCGCTAGCAGCGTGTTCGCGGCGCCGGTCAGCGCGCTCTCGCTGACGTCCACGGGGACGTAGGTGTGCAGGCCGGACAGGGCGTCGATCAGGTGGCGCGTCTTCTCCGAGGAGCCCGAGCCCAGCTCGATCAGTGTGCGGGCGCCCGTGAGCTCGGCGATCTGTGCGGACCGGGCCACGAGGATCTCGCGCTCGGCCCGGGTGGGGTAGTACTCGGGCAGGGTGGTGATCTCCTCGAAGAGGACGCTGCCGCGCGCGTCGTAGAACCACTTGGGCGGCAGCGATTTGGGGGTGCGGGTGAGGCCGTGCAGGACGTCGGCGCGCAGCGCGGAGTCGGTGGCGTCCTCGGGGAGGGTGCGGGTCAGCAGGAACGGGCTCACGCAGGGGGCTCCTTGAGCGGGGTCAGGGTGACGTCGGTGCGGTCGGCTGTGAGCAGGGTGCGGTCGGGCACCTCGCGCCAGCGCGGGTCGTCGTCGTAGGGCTCGGAGGCCACGACGGTGCGGCGGCCGGGCTCCGCGAGGTACCAGAGGGTGTCGCCCCAGGTGGTCGCGGTGATCGTGGCGCCGTCGGTGAGGAGCAGGTTGAGGCGCGATCCGGGGGCCGCCTCCGCGACCTCCCGGACGGTGTCGGCGAGGGCCTGCCCCGCCTCGTCACCGCTGGAGAGCCGGTGCAGGACGAGCGCCCACACCAGCGCGGAGTCGCAGCGCGCCTCCATCGAGAGCAGCTCGGCGGGCGGCAGGTCCCGGGCGAGGAGGGCGAGCGTGCCGGGCCAGCCGGTCACCGCGCCGTTGTGGCTGAACAGCCACGGTCCCGAGGCGAACGGCGCCGCCGCCGCCTCGCCGTCCGCGCCCGCCAGGGTGGCGTCGCGCACGGCTGCGAGGACCGCCCCGGAGCGCACGACCCGGGCGAGATCGGCGAACGACTGGTCGCCCCAGATCGGCCCGGTGCGGCGGTAGCGGGCGGGCGCCGGGTCCCCTTCGGCGTACCAGCCGACGCCGAAGCCGTCGGCGTTGACGGTGCCGTACCGCTGCATCCGGGGCGCCCACGACTGCCGGAAGAGGCTGTGCGGGGGCGTGACCAGGAGGCTTCCCAGGGACTTGGGCGGGCCGACGCAGGCGAGGTGACGGCACATCAGGCGGTTCCCGGGGGTGCGGTTTCGGTGGGCCCGGCGTCCCGCGCCGTGCGGAAGCCGGAGAAGATCTGCCGCCGCACCGGGTGGTCCCAGTTGCGGAACGTGCCGCGGCAGGCCACCGCGTCGACGGAGAAGGCGCCGCCGCGCAGCACCTTGTAGTCGCCGCCGAAGAACACGTCCGAGTACTCGCGGTAGGGGAAGGCGGAGAAGCCGGGGTAGGGCAGGAACCCGCTGGAGGTCCACTCCCACACGTCACCGATCAACTGCCGTACGCCGAGCGGCGACTCGCCCGCGGCGTAGCTTCCGGCGGGCGCGGGCCGCAGATGCCGCTGCCCCAGGTTGGCGCGCTCCGGCGTGGGGTCCGCGTCGCCCCACGGATAGCGCGTCGACCGGTCGGACACCGGGTCGTACCGGGCGGCCTTCTCCCACTCCACCTCGCTCGGCAGGCGGCGCCCCGCCCACCGCGCGTACGCGTCCGCCTCGTACCAGCTGACGTGCAGCACCGGCTCGTCGGCCGGCACCGGCTCGACCGTCCCGAAGTGCCGCCGCAGCCACTGACCGCCCTCACGGCGCCAGAACAGCGGCGCCCGCAGGCCGTGCTCGCGGACCATCGCCCAGCCCGCCGGGTCCCACCAGTGCATCCTGTCGTAGCCGCCGTCCTCGATGAAGCGCTGGTACGCGGCGTTGGTGACCGGTGTCGTGTCGATGAAGAACGGGGGGACCAGGCGGCGGTGCGCCGGGCGTTCGTTGTCGAGGGCCCAGGGCTCGGTGGACGTGCCCATGGTGAACGGACCGCCGGGGACCAGGACTTCGGCAGGACCGGTGAAGGGCTCCGCGGGCGGTGGGTCCGGCGCGGTGAGGGCGCCGGGTCCCGTCCTCAGCTGGTGCGTGATCAACATGGTCTCGTCGTGCTGCTGCTCGTGCTGCGCGATCATCCCGAAGGCGAAGCCCGCGTCGGTGAGCGGCGTGCCGCGAAACGGTGTCTTCTCCAGTACGTCGAGCGCCCGGCCCCGCACCTCCGCCGCGTAGCCGCGGGCCTCGGCGGGCGCGAGCAGCGGCAGGCGCGGCCGCTCGGAACGGGGATGCTCGAAGGCGTCGTACAGCGGATCGATCTCGGGCCGCATCGCGTCGCGGCCCGCGACCGCGCGCAGCAGCCACTGCTCCTCCTGATTGCCTATGTGCGCGAGGTCCCAGACCAGCGGCGACATCAACGGCGAGTGCTGCGCGGTGAGTTCGGCGTCCTCCACACAACTGGTGAGGAGGGTGGTGCGGTCCCGGGCGGCCAGGAGCGCGGTGAGCGCGCGCTCCCGCAGGGCTTCCGGGTCGGTGGTGGAGCCTGTCATCGGCGAAAGTCCTTCCCAGGCGAATCATGGAGTGGTCCCGCGTCCCGCACGCGGTCGAGCAGGTCGTCCGCCGGGCAGCGCCCCCGCGCGACGTACCGCGCGGCGAACGTCGCGACGGCGTCCCGCACGGACGCGGCGGCGCCGAGGCGGGGCAGCGCCTCGACGGCGGCGGCGAAGCAGGCGACGGCGGCCTCGCGCAGTTCGGGGTCGGCCGGGCCGTGCCGCGCCGCGTCGAGCCAGAGCGGGTTGTGCGGCGCGGCGGGCGCGTCCGGCGGCCCGTACCGCTCGGCCAGCGGCTTCACGGCGCGATAGGCGGTCTCGGACGCCTCCGGGTCGTCGAAGAGCGCGCTCGTCACGGCCAGCGGCACGATCCAGCCGTCGTCCCCGGGCTGCGCGTCCACCATGCGCAGCTCCAGGTGGCCGCGCGGGCGGACCGGCGGGAACAGCGTGGTCAGGTGGTAGAAGAGGTCCTCACGGGTGGGTCTGCGCGGTGCGCCGGTGCGGGCCCACGCCCGGAAACTCATCCCTTCGGGAACGCTCCACGGGCCGTCGCCCGGCTCCCTCCTGACGCACATGACCGGCGCGTCCAGGGCGTGCCGTACCCAGGACTCGCGCGGCTCCCCGTCGAGCGGCGGGGCGCCGGATCTGCCGGGTTCGATGCCCGCCCACACGGCCTGCCGGGTCGACCGCCAGCCGGTGGGGCGGCCCTCCTGCAGCGGCGAGTTGGCGAACACCGCGACCAGGACGGGCCCGAGCAGGTGCGCCAGGCGCCAACGTCGCGCGTAGCCGAGCGGGCCCGGCTCCTCGTGGCCCGCGTCGAGGCAGATCTGCACGGACGCCGTCGAGCACATCATGCGGCGTCCGGCCGGCCCGCCGCGGTCGAGGCAGGACTCCAGGGCGTCGTAGCGGGGTTCGCGCAGGACGCGTGACGGTGGTCGCCACGGGTCGGCGCCGAAGCCGCTGAGGGTGAGGCGGTGGGAACGTAACGTGTCGCGTACGACGTCGAGGTCGGCCCGCATGGCCGAGACGACTTCCGTCAGCGAGGCGGCGGGCAGCGAGCTGAGCTCCAGCTGGCCGCCGGGTTCGACGGTGACGGACGATTGCAGGGGCAGGGCCCGCAGTGCGGCGTAGGCCGCTTCGAGGCGGGCGGTGGGTACGGGCAGGTGGGGCAGTCCGGGCTCGTGGACGAGCCATTCCAGTTCGACGCCGGTGGCGCGGGGTGGACCGGTCTTGAAGCAGATGCCGCGGACCAGCGCCTCCACCTCGGCCTCCGACACCGTGTCCCGCGCCCTTGTGGGGCGTGCGGTGCGGTGTTTCCTACAGTCTCCCTCAGGCATGCGGGGATCCCTTCCATCCGATGCTGCTCGTCACACCCAAAACCCTTCAGGGCCGTTCGCACAAGAGTGCCCCTCAGGCCGTTCCCGTACCCGCTATTTCTGTTGCGCCGCCCCACCCGCACCCCACACCATGCGGGCATGGACGACACGGGGGCGCGGGCATGAGCGCCCGGCTGCGCGCACAGGCGCAGGAGACCGAGCGGATCGTCGCGGCGGGGGCGTACGTCGCGCCGTGCGGCCGGGAGACGGAGCTCGCCGACGCGGTGGCCGCAGCCCGCGCCGGTACGCGCGTGTTCGGGCCCGAGCCGGTGGAGGCGCCGGTCCGGCCGGTCGTGGACACCGTATTCGAGGTCACGGGCGAGAGCAGCCTGGAGGCGGCCGGCAGGCTGACGGCCGAGGACGGTTCCCCGGTGGCCGTGCTGAACTTCTCCTCGGCCCGCAACCCCGGCGGGGGCTACCTGAACGGCGCCCAGGCGCAGGAAGAGGCGCTGTGCCGGGGCTCCGCCCTCTACACGTGCCTCCTGCGGGCCCCCGCGTTCTACGCCCACCACCGCGCCGACCGCGACCCGTTCTACAGCGACCGCGTGGTCCACTCGCCGGGCGTCCCCGTCTTCCGTGACGACCGCGGGCGGCTCCTCGACGAGGCGTACACCGTCGGCTTCCTCACCTCCGCGGCGCCGAACGCCGGGGTGATCCGCCGCCGGGCACCCGAGCGCGCGGCCGACATCCCGGGCGCCCTCGCGGCGCGCGCCGAGCGCGTCCTGGAGACCGCGACGGCGTGCGGCTACCGCAGACTGGTGCTCGGCGCCTGGGGGTGCGGGGTGTTCATGAACGACCCCGCGCAGGTCGCCGGGGCCTTCCACGCGCTGCTCGGTGCGGGCGGCCGGTTCGCCGGGCAGTTCACGCACGTCGTGTTCGGGGTGCTCGACCGCACGAAGGGCGCGGTGACGCGCGGCGCCTTCGAGGAGGCGTTCGCCCGCGAGACCGGCGCCCCTGCCGCCGCCAGGCAGTCACAGGGCTCGCCGTAGAACCTGGCCGGTCGCCTGAACGTGGCGGCACCGGCGTACGGCCGGACAGCTCGCGAACGTGCGGTCCTACGGCGCCGGAGCCGCGTCGGGCAACGGCGCGGGCCACCGCTCGTACCACCGCTGGTCCGCCTCCAACTGCGCGGCCAGGGACACCAGAAGCGGCTCGCTGCCCGCGGGCCCGAGCAACTGGGCGCCGACCGGCAGGCCGCCGGGGGTGCGGCCCGCGGGCACGTTGACACCCGGCCACCCGAGCACGTTCCACGGCCACGCGTAGGGGCACGCGGCGATCATCGCCCGGTCGGTCCGCCAGCCGTTCATCGTGGCGAGCGCGCCGACGCGCGGCGGGGGAGCGGCCGTCGTCGGCGCGATCACCACGTCGTACGTCGAGAAGAGGGCGCCCACCCGCCGGTGCAGCGCGGCCTCCGAGCGGCGCGCCAGCCTCAGCGGCGCGCCGCCCAGCAGCCTGCCCATGCGGGCCGCCTCCTGGGTGCGCCGGTCGAGGAGCGAGAAGTCCGGCACGTGACGGCTCCACTCCGCGATGCCCGCCGTGGCCCGCGGCACGAACGCAAGGCCGATCTGCCCGTAGCGCGGGTCGGCCTCGGCCACGTCGTGCCCGAGCGCGGCGAGCCGGTCCGCGAGCGCCACCACCCGGTCCCGCACCACCGGGTGCAGGTGCTTGGGCGTCGCCGTGAACGGCATCCGCAGCGACAGGGCGATCCGCAGCCGCCCCGGATCGCGGGTGGCGGCCTCGGCGGCGCGTACGGGAGCGGGGCGGTGCAGGTCGCCCTCGTGGCTGCCGCTCGCCGCGTCGAGGAGCAGCGCGGCGTCCGCGACCGTCCTCGCGAGCGGGCCGTTGACGGTGATGCCCTGGAAGGCCTCGGGCCAGGGCCAGGTGGATATCCGGCCGCGCTGCGGCTTGATCCCGACCAGGTGCGTCCAGGCCGCCGGAATCCGCACCGACCCTGCGCCGTCCGAGCCGAGCGCCGCCGGGACCAGGCCCGCGGCGACCGCGGCCGCCGAGCCGCCGGACGAACCGCCCGGCGTGTGGCCGGTGTTCCACGGATTGCGGGTGTCGCCGAAGCCGGGCCCCTCCGTGAACGGCCACTGCCCCAGCTCGCACGTGTTGGTCTTGCCGACGATCACCGCCCCGGCCGCCCGCAGCCTGCGCACCGCCTCGGAGTCCCGCTCCTTCGGCACGAAGTCGCCCCTGCAGCCGAACGCGGTCGGCTCGCCCGCCACGTCCATGTCGTCCTTCACCGCCAGCGGCACCCCGAGCAGCGGTCGCGAGGAGCCCCCGCCCGCCGCCAACTCCCGGTCGGCGGCGTCCGCCTCGGCGAGCGCGGCCTCCGCACGCACCAGCTTGAACGCGTTGAGCGCGGGTTGCGACGCCTCGATCCTGGCCAGCGCCCGCTCGGTCAGCGCACGCGCGGACACCTCTCCAGCGGCCAGCGCGCGGGCGGTGCGCACCAGGCCATCGGCACGGTCGGCAGTCATGTGGGGGACACCTTCGCTCGACGACGGGTGCCCGAACGTTAACCGGCGAGTAGCTCGACACGGAACGCGAGCGGCTCAACGAGGGACGCGGCAGGGCCAGTTCACCGGCCGCGCGACTCCACCGCCCGCCCGCGGCCAAGCCCGCCGCGTCTGCGAGGATGACGGGGCCATGGTGCAGATACCGAAGCAGCAGCCCACGCAGCGTTCCGTGCCGACGAGCGCCGACGTCGCCCGCCTGGCGGGGGTCTCCCGCGCGACCGTCTCGTACGTCCTCAACAACACCAGCGCCGTCCGCATCAGCGAACCCACGCGCCGCCGCGTCCACGAAGCGGCGAGGGAACTCGGCTACGTCCCGCACGCCGCGGCCCGCAGCCTGCGCGCAGGGCACAGCCGTATGGTCCTCATGCCCACTTCGGAGATACCCGTCGGCCCGCTCTTCAGCCGGTTCTTCAACGAACTGCAGTGGGCGCTCGGCCGACTCGACTACACCGTCGTGCAGTACGCGAGTCTCGGCCTGACCGGCGAGGACGCCGCCCGCGCCTGGGCCGAACTGCGTCCCGTGGCCGTTCTCGCCCCCGACGCCTCCGCGGTCGGCCCACGCGGCGTGACCGTCCTGAAGCGGTCCGGCGCCCGGGCCGTCTTCACCCTCGGACCGCACCGCGTGGAGGGCGCGCACGCCCTGCTCATGGACGGACGCAGGGTCGGCGAGGCCGCCGCCCTGCACTTCCTGGCCCGCGGACGCCGCCGCATCGGCGTCGTCGTCCCCGAGGAACCGGGCCTGGAACACTTCTCGCGGCCCCGCCTCGAAGGGGTCCGCCAGGCGGTGGAGAGCACCCGCACCACCGGCGCCTCGGTCATCGAGCTGCCTCTCGCCTACGCCGAGGAATCAGCCGCCCGGCTGGCGGCGCGCTGGCGCGACCTCGGCATCGACGCCGTCTTCGCGTACAACGACGAATACGCGATGCTCCTGATGCGCGCCCTGCAGGACGAAGGCATCGCCGTCCCCGACGAGAGCGCCGTCATCGGCTCGGACGACCTGATGCTGGGCCGGCTCCTCAGACCCCGGCTCAGCACCGTCCGCATAGAGCTGCCCTCGGGCCGCGGCCTGGCCGAACTCGTCGACCGTGTGGTGCGCGACCCGGGCGCCGAACCCGAGGTGCACGACGTGCTCGGAGCCGACGTCGTGCACCGCGAGTCCAGCTGACCGCTACGGCCCGCGCTTCCTCCAGGAGCCGGTCCTACTGGCCCTGCGCGCCCTGCTGCTTGGCCTGCTCCTCGGCGACCTGCCGGCGCACCTCGTCCATGTCCAGGTTCCTGGCCTGGCCGATGACGTCCGTGAGCGCGGCCTCGGGCAGCGCGCCCGGCTGGGCGAAGACCGCCACCTGGTCGCGGACGATCATCAGGGTCGGGATCGACTGGATCTCGAAGGCCTGGGCGAGCTCGGGCTGCGCCTCCGTGTCGACCTTGGCGAAGACCAGGTCGGGATTGGCCTCGGCGGCCTTCTCGTACACGGGGGCGAACTGCTTGCACGGCCCGCACCACTCGGCCCAGAAATCGATCAGCACGAACTCGTTGTCCGTGACCGTCTGGTCGAAGTTGTCCTTGGTGAGCTCCACAGTCGCGCTGCTCATGGTGTGTCCTACTTCCTGCTGTCGGGCGTAGCCGCTGTGCACAACGGCCGATGCTGCGGACGTATTCCGCCTGTCGCACGCGCGGAAGATGCCGCATGTGCACCGGCGCGTTCCGCGCGCGTACCCATGTGGCCACGGCGCACACCTGCCGACAGACTGTCCTCATGACGGATGCCATCACATACGACGTAGTAGTCATCGGCGCAGGTCCCGTGGGGGAGAACGTGGCGGACCGGGCCCGGGCGGCCGGGCTGTCCGCGGCGATCGTGGAGAGCGAACTCGTCGGGGGTGAGTGCTCCTACTGGGCGTGCATGCCCAGCAAGGCACTGCTGCGCCCCGTCATCGCCCGCGCCGACGCCCGCCGCGTCCCCGGCCTGCGCCAGTCGGTGCAAGGCCCCCTGGACGCCTCCGCGGTCCTCGCGCACCGCGACGACTACACGTCGCACTGGAAGGACGACGGCCAGGTCGGCTGGCTGGAGGGCGTCGGCGTCGACCTGTACCGGGGCCACGGGCGCCTCGCGGGTCCCCGCAAGGTCACGGTCACCGGCGCGGACGGCGTCGAGCGCACGCTGGAGGCCCGCCGAGCGGTGGCCGTCTGCACCGGCACCCGCGCCGCGCTCCCCGGTCTGCCGGGCCTCGCCGACGCCAAGCCGTGGACCAGCCGCGAGGCCACCGCAGCCGACCACGTGCCCGGCCGGCTCCTGGTCGTCGGTGGCGGTGTCGTCGCCGTGGAGATGGCCACCGCCTGGCAGGCACTGGGATCGAGCGTGACCGTGCTCGTACGGGGCGGGGGACTGCTGCCCCGCATGGAGCCGTTCGCCGGTGAGCTGGTGCTCGAGGCCCTCACGGAGGCGGGGGCCGAGGTCCGCTCCGGCGTCTCCGTCACCGGGGTGCGGCGCGAGGGCGGCACCGTCACGGCGACCCTGGACGACGGCTCGGCACTTGAGGCCGACGAGATCCTCTTCGCCACGGGCCGCGCCCCGCGCACCGACGACATCGGCCTGGAGACCGTCGGCCTGGAACCCGGCTCCTGGCTGCCGGTCGACGAGAGCCTGCGCGTCGAGGGCAGCGACTGGCTGTACGCGGTGGGCGACGTGAACCACCGCGCGCTCCTCACCCACCAGGGCAAGTACCAGGCCCGCATCGCGGGCGCCGCCATCGCCGCCCGCGCCCAGGGAGTCCCGCTCCTGGAGAGCGACCGTTGGGGCGCCCACTCCGCCACCGCCGACCACGCGGCCGTCCCGCAGGTCGTCTTCACCGACCCCGAGGCGGCCTCCGCGGGCCTGACCCTCGCCGAGGCGGAGGCCGCGGGCCACCGGGTCCGGGCCGTCGACTACGACATGTCCGGCGTCGCGGGCGCGGGCCTCTATGCCGACGGCTACCGGGGCCGCGCCCGCATGGTCGTCGACCTGGACCGCGAGATCCTCCTCGGCGTCACGTTCGTCGGCCCCGGCGTCGGCGAACTCATCCACTCCGCGACGATGGCCGTCGCGGGCGAGATCCCGCTGGACCGGCTCTGGCACGCGGTGCCCGCCTACCCGACGATCAGCGAGGTCTGGCTGCGGCTCCTGGAGACCTACCGGGGTTGACGGCGGGCACCGGGTCCCGCCACCACGCCCCCCCGCGGATGTACGTTCGCGAAGGCCTGTTCCATGATCGGCACGCCAAGTACCCTTGCGCCGTGACGATCCACCAGGCAGTCGGCGTGCGGACGGAAGCGATGATCGACGACCTCAGGACGCTCGTCGAGGTCGAGTCGCCCTCGCGGGACGCCGAGGCCCTGACGGCGTCGGCGAAGGCCGTCGCAGCCGTCATCGAGAGCCGCCTCGGCGGGAAGGCCGTGCTCGTCGGGAGCGAGGTGGGACCGCACGTCCACTGGTCGTCCGGCGGCGAGCCCCGGGTGCTGATCCTCGGTCACCACGACACGGTGTTCCCGCTCGGCACCCTCGGCCGCCGCCCGTTCGAGGTCAAGGCCGGGCACGCGACGGGGCCAGGGGTCTTCGACATGCTGGGCGGCCTGGTGCAGGCCGTCCACGGTCTCGCGGCGCTCGACGACCGGTCCGGCGTCGAGATCCTGGTGACCGCCGACGAGGAGGTCGGCTCCCACACCTCCCGCGCGCTCATCGAGGAGCGCGCCCTCGCCTGCGGTGCGGTCCTGGTGTTCGAGGGCGCGGCCGACGGCGGCGGACTGAAGACGGGCCGCAAGGGATGCGGCACGTTCGAGGTGTCCGTCGCGGGCCGCGCCTCGCACGCGGGCCTCGAACCCGAGGCGGGGGTCAACGCCCTGGTCGAGGCGGCCCATCAGGTGCTCGACATCGCGGAGCTCGCCCGCCCGGACCTCGGCACGACCGTGACTCCGACCGTCGCATCGGCGGGCACGCTGGACAACGTCGTGCCCGCCGGGGCGACCGTCGTCGTCGACGTCCGGGTGGAGACGGCCGAGGAGACGGAACGCATCGAGTCAGCGTTCGCGGCGCTCACGCCGCACGTCGAAGGGGCCCAGCTCACGGTCCGGGGCTCCATCGGCCGTCCGCCGATGCCCGAGTCGGCTGCCGCCGGGCTGTTCGCGGTGGCGGAGCGGCTGCTTCCGGGCGTGGTGGGCGAGGCGGTCGGCGGCGGCAGCGACGGCAACTTCACTGCCGCGCTCGGCGTGCCGACGCTGGACGGTCTCGGTGCGGTCGGCGGTGGCGCCCATGCCGACCACGAGTACGTGGTGGTCGCGGCCATGGAGGAGCGGGCGAACCTCGTCTCCGGCCTGGTGCGCGCGATCCGCAACGGAGAGCTGGGGACCGCGGACGCCTGAGGTCCACGGGGCGGCTGTCGGGCAGTCCGGGTCTGATGGCGCGGTGATCGGCCGGGCCGGTTAGCGTAGGCCCATGGGAGCTCAGCGGCCCGGGGCACTGGACGAACCCACGGACCCCGACATCGATTTGTCCGTGGCCGCGCAGCGCCGTGAACCGGCGCGGGGGCAGTGGCAGATCGTCGTGGCGGTCTCCGTCGGTGGCGGTGTCGGCGCCGTGGCACGGTACGCGGCGTCCGTGAGCTGGCCGACCGCTACCGGAGGGTTCCCCTGGACGACGCTGGTGGTGAACGCCGCGGGATGCGCGGCGATCGGCGTCCTCATGGTGCTGGTCACCGAGGCCGGGACGGCGCACCGCCTGGTCCGGCCGTTCCTCGGCACCGGCGTCCTCGGCGGCTTCACCACGTTCTCGACGTACGCGGTGGACATCGAGCGCCTGGTCAGGGACGGCCACGCACGCACCGGACTCGCCTACTTGGGCCTGACCCTGCTCGCCGCCCTCGCCGCGGTGTCGTGCGCGGCGTGGACGACGCGCGGCCTGGTGTCGCGGAGGAGGGCATGAACTGGCTGCTCGTCGCCGTCGGCGGCATGGTCGGCGCCCCGCTGCGCTATCTGACCGACCGAGCCGTGCAGGTACGGCACAGGACCGACTTCCCCTGGGGCACCTTCACCGCCAACGTCACCGGCTGCCTGATCCTGGGCGTGGTCACCGGCGCGGTCAACGCGGGCGCCGCGTCCCCGCACACCCAACTGCTCCTCGGCACCGGCCTGTGCGGCGCGCTGACGACGTACTCGACCTTCTCGTACGAGACACTGCGGCTCGCCGAGCGCCGCGCCCGGTTCTACGCCGCGGCCAACGCGCTCGGGAGCGTCGTCGCGGGCCTCGGCGCGGCCTTCGCGGGGATGGCCGTCGCCGAGGCCCTCTGGCCGTGAGCGCCGTGGGTTGCGGCGGCGCGGAATTGTCCGCCCGGGCCACGAGGTGATCACTGTCATGTCACGAACGTGTCCTGAAGACGATCAAGACGGAACTGGGTTGATCACCCTGTCTGTCTGAAGGGGCAGAAAGCGACACGGGCGAGCGGCTGATCGGCTCGCTCACCCGTCCATCCGCTCCCCACGAGCGGCGGCCCCACTCAGAGGACACGACACATGCGCACTCGGAAGATCTCGGCACTGACCATGACCGCGGTGGCCCTCGGCCTGGCGCTGACAGCCTGCGGCAACGACGGCGGCGACAGCACGTCCTCCTCCGCGAGCAGTTCATCGGCGGCCACGGCCACGCCGAAGGCCGACACCTCGAAGTCCGACACGGCGAAGCCCGGCGCCCCGAAGCCCGAGGCGCCGAAGGGCAAGCAGTCGGGCACGCCCGTCGCGTCCGACGCGAAGTGCACGGACCAGCGCGACTACGCGGGCGACCCCCGTTCCAACGCCGAGATCAACTCCATCGGTGAGGACACGGGCACCTGCCCCGAGCCCCAGAAGTCCGGCAAGGCGGCGGGTACGCCGAAGGAGCCCGGCAAGAAGTGCACGGACCAGGTCGACTACGCGGGCGACCCGCGTCCCAACGCCGAGATCAACTCCATCGGTGAGGACACGGGCACGTGCCCGCCGGTCAAGCAGAAGTAGCTCGCTCCTTCGCGGGCGGCAGCGGCTCGCGCGCGTCGGCGCCGCCCGCTTTCGGTCAGGCGGCCTGGATGAGTTCGGCGCGGCCGAACAGCAGGGCGTAGCCGGTCGGGAGCTGGTTGAGGATGCGGGTGAGCAGGTCGGGTCCCGCGAGGGTGGCGACGGTGGCAAGGACGGCGCCGGTGTCCCAGCGGGTGGTGGCCGGGCTGGCGCCGGCGCGCTCGGCGAGCTCCTTGACGAAGGCCCAGCCGGTGAGGGTCTCGACGGCGGGGATCTGCGCGGTGAGGGTGGCGGCGGCCTCGAAGGGCAGGCGCGCCGCCAGCTCTACGCGTTCTTCGCCCGTCAGCTGGCGTCCGAGTCCCGAAAGGACCAGGTGGACGGCTTCCGCGGCCCGTTCGCGGGTGGGATAGGCCCCTTCGTAGCGGACCTTCTCCAACATCTGCTCGAACGTCATCGCCGGGAGCTGCCGCACCGGTTCGCGCTGGTCGGGCATCACTGTGGTGGTCGCCTTTCTCGTCGTCGAGGTCGTTGTGCGGGTGCCCGGCATGCCCGGGCACCGGGTTGACGGTTGGTCAGGTGGGCTGGGGGCGGCCGAAGAGCAGGTCGTAACCGGCGGGCAGCTGGAGCAGGATCTGCCGCATGAGATCGTCACCGGCCGCGTCGGCGGCGGTGCTGAGGACGGCGCTGACGTCCCACGTCGCGGTCGCTTCGGTCGACCCCTCGATCCAGGCCGCCGTGGCCCGCACGAACCGCTCGGGGGAGAGCGGTTCGGCGCTCTGCAGCGGATTGAGGAGGATCAGGGCGAATGCTTCCGGCAGGCGTGCGGCCAGTTCGGCACGTACGCGGCCGACCAAGTGGGCGCCGAGCAGCGCGAGCACGACGCGGGACACGCGTTCCGCCTCACGCACGCTCTCGTACTCGCCGCGTTCCTTCACCTGATCGAGGAACGCTTCCTGTCGCAGGGGCACGTCAGCCACCGCCTCTCTTGGCCCGAGGGGTGCGCAGGGCGGGCGGAGGGGGAGACCGGGAGGATGCCCGCCCTGCGCCGTCGGCCGGTCCGGGGCGCCGGACTCAGCCGGAGATCTCCTTGCGGGAGGAGTCCCCGCCGATGGAGATCTTGCGGGGCTTGGCGCGCTCGGCGATCGGGATGCGCAGGGTCAGCACCCCGGCCTCGTAGTCGGCCTTGATGCGCTCGGTGTCCAGGGTGTCGGCCAGCACGAGCTGACGGGAGGAGACACCCAGCGGCCGTTCCGACAGCTCCATCTGCACGTCGTCGGCCTTCGCCACGGGGCGGCGCTCGGCCTTGACGGTCAGCATGTTCCGTTCGACGTCGATGTCGATCGCGTCCGCGCTGACACCGGGGATGTCGAAGGCCACCACGTACTCGTCGCCCTCACGGTAGGCGTCCATCGCCATCGTGGTCGGCCGCGTCCAGGTGCCGGTGCCGGCGCCCGTGAGCTGCTGGGCGAGGCGGTCGAGCTCGCGGAAGGGGTCAGTGCGCATCAACATCGCGAAACACCTCCTGAAGGTCTGGGTCGTACCCGCCAATGCGCTTCACTGACACCGTTGTAACATGTCATCCAATAGATGACAAACACCGGCGTCGTCCAAAGGATGACGGCAGGAAGGAGCTCTCGTGACAGCATCAGGCCAGCCACCCTCCACCGGCGCCGATACCGGCGCCGACGCCCGGAGCCCGGCCTCGTTCCTGGCTGCCGCGGCGGCCCTGGAAACCATCGGGCACGCCGTGCACGACGCCCACAACGAAGCCGCCGACCCCGACGATCCCGCCGTCACGGATGTCGGCCCGGAGCAGGCCCTGGCCTCCCTCCTGCTGCTGCGGCAGGTCCGCGAGCAGCTCGCCGGATGGGAGACGGGCCTGATCGAGACCGCCCGCGAAGCGGGTGCCAGCTGGGCCGACCTCGCCCACCCACTCGGTGTCGCCAGCCGCCAGGCCGCCGAACGCCGCTACCTGCGCAACCGTCCGGGCCCCGCCGGAACCACCGCGGAACAGCGCGTCCAGGCCACCCGGGAGAGCCGCGCCGCCGACCGCACCCACACCGCCTGGGCCCGCGACAACGCCGCGGCCCTGCGCCGCATCGCCGGACAGATCGCCGCCCTCACCGACCTCCCCACGGCCGCCCGCACCCCCCTCGGCCGGCTCGACGCGGCCCTCGCCCACGACGACCCCGCGGCCCTGGTCCCCCCGCTGACCGCCACCCGCCCCTACCTGACAGCCGCCCACCCCCGCCTCGCCACCCAGCTCGACTCGCTCATCGGGCAAGGTGCAGCCCAGGGCTCCGACCGGCCCGACCACACCTGACGGCGGGCACCGCGCCGCGCGGACCGGCCACGGAGGCGGAATGCCCGGGCGCAGGCCATCACACCGGCGACACATCGCCCGTCCCCTCGGCTCCCCTGAGCCGTCGTGGTTCGAGGTCTTCGTTCAGCCGCTCACCCAGCAGCAGGAGCGCCGAGGTGTCGGCAACCTCCGACAACCGCTCGAGCACCGTCCGGACGGATTCGTCATCGCCCTGGCGTACGGCGGCAACCAAACGCCGGATGATGTCCTGCGTCACCAGCGGCACTGACTTCTCGTGAATGGCCATGCCGCCGAATACCCCCGAGGCGGCCGGAAAGGCCTCTTCGCGGGAAGGAAAAATCAAGGCACCGACCTGATCGCGAGACGATCACTCCGCTGGGTGCGGCGCCGGCCAGGGCGGCTGACCGCCCGCATCAACGCCCCGGCCGGCGAGCCGGTGGGCTACTTCTCCCAGCCCACCGTCTCCGGCAGCGGGTTGTGGAAGATGGTCGCGCCCACGTTCGCGAGCCCCTTCTTCACGCTGTACGTCGAGGGTCCGCTGAACATCGGGAGCAGGGCGTAGTTCTGGAAGGCCTTCCGCTCGACGTTGTTGGCCGCCGCTGCCTGCTCGCCCAGATCGGCGATGTCCCCCGTGGCGCGGATCTCCTTGTCCAGCGCCGGGGACCCGGCCCCCGTGAGGTTGGACTCACGGTCCGAGCAGTAGAAGTCGCACAGATTGCGGGCCCCGTAGGGGTTCATGGAGCGGTTGCCCGAGAGGAACAGGTCGAACTTCCGTTCGCTGAGGATGTTGGCGAAGTCCGCCTCGTCGGCCTTCTTGATGGCGAGGCGTACACCGACCGGCTTCAGCATCGCGGCGAGTGCGCCGGCGGTGGCCTTGCCCAACGCGTCGTCGCCCAGCAGCGTGTACCCGATCTCGAGCTTCTTGCCGCCCTTCTCCCGGACTCCGTCGCCCCCGGGTTTCCAGCCCGCCGCGTCCAGTTCCTTCTTCGCCCGGTCGGGCGCGTACTTCAGGACGGCCGAGACGTTGTCCTCGTACCCCTTCTGGAAGCTGTAGAGCACCGCTGAGCCGGGCAGCGGCTCCTTGTAGTCCAGGCCCTGGAACTGGATCTTCGCGATCTGGCTGCGGTCGACGCTCTCCTGGACCGCCTTGCGCACCGCCTTGTCCCCGAGGACCGACGACTTGGTGTTGAAGTGGAGCGAGTAGGCGAACGGGCTGCCGCCGCTTCGGATCTCGGTGCCCTTGAGCCCCTTCACCTGCTTCAGGCTCTCGGCGTCGACCGCGGAGACGTAGTCGAGCTGGCCGTTCTTGAAGGCGTTGACCGCCGCGGTCGACTCCAGGTTCACGTAGACGCGCTTGTCGAGCTTGCCCTTCCTGCCCCACCACTTCGGGTTGCGGACGAAGGTGATGTCGCCCGAGTGGGTGTCCCACTTGCCGACCGTGTACGGGCCCGCGCCCCACTCGGGGTGCGCCTTCTTCACGTACGCCTTGTTGAAGTTGCCGACCTCCGCAGCCTTCGGATGCAGGAACGTGGTGAACAGGCCCGGCCAGGAGGCGTTGACGCCCTTGAAGGTGATGACGGCCTGCTTGTCGTCCTTGCCCCGCGCGACGTCGGTGATCTGGGAGTAGCCGTCCGTGGACGAGGCCGCGAAGTCCTTGTCGCTCCCGTTGTTGGCCTTCCAGGTCGCCTTGATGGCCGTCCAGTCGATCGGCGTCCCGTCGTTGAAGGCGGCCTTCTTGTTGAGCGTCAGGACGACCTTCTGGTCGCCGCCCTTGACGGACACCTTCACGTCGCTGAAGTAGTCCCGGTTGTACCGCACCTCACCGGTCGGCGAGAAGGTGATCGCGTTCGCGTTGTACCAGCCCCACACCCGGGTGGCCGTCAGGGTGGAGTTGACGTGGAACGGGTTGCCCTGATCGTCGAACGTGCCCGCCGTCGTGTAGGTCCCGCCGTCCTTGAGCTTGTCGTACGCCGTCGGGTTGTAGTCGGCGGCTCCGGAAGCGGAGGTGGGCGTGCCCTCGTTGCCCGCGCCGCTGCCACCGGATGAGGACTGGCAGGCGGTGGCGGTGACGGAGATGGCCGCTATGAGGGCGACGGGCAGGGCCAGTCTTGCGCGCATGGGGAAGAGTCCTTGAGTTGAAGGTGTGGCTTGTCGAACGGGGAGTCGGAAGTCGGCACCCGGGGCGCCGGACAGCGGCGCTCAGGTCACGCGGCGTGGCAGGCGTATGCGTGACCCGGCTGCCCCGGCACAGAGCGGGACGCGGGGCGCTCCGTGCGGCAGCGCTCCCGGACGTCGTCGTCCGCGAGGCGGTACAAGGGGCAACGGTCGACGAACACGCAGCCGCGCGGCAGGTTCGTGGCGTCCGGCTGCTCGCCCCGCAACACGGTGCGCTCACGGGTGCGTTCGCGCTCCGGGTCGGGTACGGGGATCGCCGAGAGCAGCGCCTTGGTGTACGGGTGCTTCGGGTCGGAGAAGAGCGTCTCCGTGTCGCCGGTCTCGATGATGTGCCCCAGGTACATCACCGCGACGCGGTCGCAGAGGTAGCGGACCACGGCGAGATCGTGGGCCACCATGAGGTAGGCGAGGCCCAGTTCGCGCTTGAGCCGGGCCAGCAGGTTGATCACACCGGCCTGCACCGATACGTCAAGGGCGGAGAGCGGCTCGTCGAGGACGAGCAGTTTCGGGTCCGTGGCCAGGGCGCGGGCGATGCCGACGCGCTGGCGCTGGCCTCCCGAGAGCGCGACGGGGAAGCGGTCGCCCACCGAGGCGTCGAGACCGACGAGCGACAGCAGTTCATGGACGCGGGAGCGGATCGCGTCGCGGTCCCGGCCGACGGCCCGCAGGGGCTCGGCGAGCAGTTGGTGGACGGGAAGGCGCGGGTCCAGGGCGCCCAGCGGGTCCTGCATGACGATCTGCACGTCGTGCCGCGGAGTGCGCCCGCGCCCGCCGCCGGAACCGGCTCGCGCGTCGCGGGTGCTGCCGGCGCCGCCCCCGGTACTGGTACCAGCACCAGCACTCGTACCAGCACCAGCACTCGTACCAGAATCCGTACGCCTACTCGTGCCCGCCGGCGCCCCGACCTCCCGCCCGGAGATCTCGATCCGGCCGCCCTCCGGCCGCCTGAGCCGCAGGATCTCCAGCAGCGTCGTCGTCTTGCCGCTGCCCGACTCGCCCACCAGGCCCAGCGTCTCACCGCCGCGCAGCTCGAAGCTGACCCCGTTGACCGCGTGCAGGGTGCCGACCCGGCGCTTGACGAACGCGCCCTTGGTGACGGGAAACGTCTTCACGAGGTCTTCGACACGCAGCACCACATCACCGCCCCCGGTGCGACCCGTGCCCGCCTCCGGGGTGACGGGCGCGACGCCCTCGGTGGGGTCCAGGGTGCCTGCGGCTATCTCGGCCGCGCGAAGGCAGGCCACGTCCCCGTGCCCCGTCACACGGCGCAGCTCCGGCTCTTCGGAGCCGCACGCGTCGAGTGCGACGGCGCACCGGCTCGCGAAGGGGCAGCCGGCCGGCAGAGCCGTCAGGGCGGGCGGCTCCCCGCCGATCGGGACGAGGGGGCGGCGCACCCCGCCGTCCACGGTCGGCACCGCGGCGAGGAGCCGCGCGGTGTACGGCATCGTCGGCCGCCGGAACAGCTCATCCACGCCTGCCTTCTCCACGAAGCGGCCCGCGTACATCACGGCGACGTCGTCCGCGTGACCGGCCACGACACCGAGGTCGTGGGTGATCAGGACGAGCCCGGCGCCGGTCTCCCGCTGCGCGAGGCGCAGTACGTCGAGGATCTGCGCCTGCACCGTGACGTCGAGCGCCGTGGTGGGTTCGTCGGCCACAAGGACGCGCGGCCGGTTGGCGATCGCCATGGCGATGACCACGCGCTGGCGCATGCCGCCCGAGAACTCGTGGGGGAAGGCCGAGGCGCGGCTGCGCGGGTCGGGGATGCCGACGAGGTCGAGCAGTTCGACGGCCTGCTCCCAGGCGGCCTTCTTGGACAGGTCCTGGTGGACCCGCAGCGCGTCACAGAGCAGCCGGCCCACGGAGAAGATGGGCGTGAGCGCGGACAGCGGGTCCTGGAAGACCATGCCGACGGATTTCCCCCGTACCCGCGACAGCGCCCGGTCGTCGAGACCGATCAGGTCCTGGCCGCCGAGGAGGACCTGGCCGCGCAGCTCGGCGGTGGGCGGCAGCAGGCCCATGACGCCCATCGCGGTGGCCGACTTGCCCGATCCCGACTCGCCGACGATGCCCAGGGTCCGGCCCGGCAGCAGGTCGAAGCTGACGCCGCGCACCGCCTCGACGGGCCCGGCCTCGGAGGGGAAGGAGACCCGCAGGTCGCGTACGGAGAGCACGGGCGCGACATCGCCGGGGGGAGCCGGGTGGTCGTGCAGGGGGCTGGTCAGTGTCGTCATCGTCGGCCTCCCGCCGCGCCGGTCACAGAGGTGGGGTCGAGGGCGTCGCGCAGCCCGTCGCCGATGAAGGTCATCGACACGGTGAGCAGGACGACGAGGCCGGCGGGGAAGGCGAAGAGCCACGGGGCGCTGGTGACGGTGGCCGCTCCGTCGGCGAGCATCGTGCCCAGCGAGACGTCCGGGGTCTGGACGCCGAATCCGAGGAACGACAGCGCGGTCTCGCTCAGCACGGTCGCGACGACGCCGAGCGTCAGGTTGACGATGAGCAGGGAACCGAGGTTGGGGATGATGTGGCGCAGGACGATGCGCAGCGGGTGTACGCCCATGAACTCCGCCGCCGTCACGTAGTCCCGTTCGCGCAGCGAGGTCGAGACGGACCAGACGACGCGGGCGGTGGACATCCAGCCGAACACGGTCAGCACGAGGATGAGGGCGCGCCAGTCACCGGCCAGGCGGTGGGAGACCAGGGCGAGGATGAGGAACGAGGGGACGATCAGGAGGAAGTGGATGACGGCGAGCGTCAGCCTCTCCACCCGGCCGCCGAAGTACGCGGCGCTGGAACCGATGACCGCGGCGAAGACGATCGTCAGGACGGACACGCTCACGGCGATCACCAGCGAGCGCCGCAGCCCGTGCACGGCGCTGGCGTAGACGTCGTTGCCGCCCTGGTTGGTGCCGAACCAGTGCACGGCGCTCGGCGGCTGGGTGAGGGCTGCGAAGTCGGCGTCGGTGTGGGTGTAGGACGTGAACAGGCCGCCGAAGACGCTGAACAGCACGAGCAGCGCGAAGATCACGACGCCGGCGACGGCGAGGCGGTTGCGCAGGAAGCGCCGCAGGTAGAGCCGGCCGCGGCCGAGCTCCGCGCGCGGTTGGAGGGTGTCGATCGCTGTCGCCATGTCAGTTCACCCGCACCCGGGGGTCGAGGAAGACGGTGGCGATGTCCGCGAGGATCGCGCCGATCGCGGTGAGCACCGCGGCGAACGCGGCCGTCGCGACCGTGCCGTGCACGTCGTTCTTGCTGATGGTCTGGATGAAGTAGCGGCCCATGCCGTTCCAGCCGAAGATCGTCTCGGTGATGACGGCCCCGGTGAAGATGGCGGGCACGCTGAACGCCACGGAGGCCGCCGTCGGGATCAGCGCGGCGCGCAGCGCGTGCCTGCGGACGGCCTGGGCGCGGGTGAGGCCGGTGGCCTGGGCGGTGCGCACGAAGTCGGCGTTGATCGTGTCGAGCAGCAGGGAACGCTGTGTCAGGTGGTAGCCCACGTAGCCCATCAGCGTCAGGGTGAGCGTCGGCAGGATCAGATGCAGGAGGCGGTCACCGATCGTCGGCAGCAGGCCCTCGACGTCGGGCGAGTTCTCCCCGGCGACGTAGAGGAAGTCGAACCCGGCGTGCTGGCTGAGCCAGATGGCGACGAAGACCACGGCGAGCGCCGCGACGGGCGTCGGGACGTTGAACACCGCGATGGAGATGGCCTGCGAGACGCGGTCGGCCGCGCCGTACTGGCGTGCGGCGGTGTAGACGGCGAGCGCCACACCGATCACGACGGACAGGACGGTCGCGGTGACGACCAACTCGGCGCTGACCAGCGCACGGTAGCCCACCTCGCCGTTGACGGAGACGCCGGTGGGTGACCTGCCCCAGTCGAAGTGGACGGTCACCGAGGTGAGCCAGTGCCACCACCGCTGCACCAGCGGTTCCCCGGGGTCGAGGTTGTACGGGGCGAGGGCCCGGGAGATCTGCTCCTCGCTGCGGACGGGGCGCTGCTCCTTGTAGTTCGATCGTGGGTCGAGGAACCAACTGGCCAGGAAGTACGTGGCATTGGTCGCGATCGCGATCATCAGGAGCCAGCCGCCCGCCTTGCGCATCACATGGCGCACGGTGCGGACCGCCTCTCCACCACACACGCGGGACGCGCCGGAAAGGCGCCGGGAAGACAGGTCGAGTACATGTGTGGTGGAGCTTTCTGCGGGTGTACGAGTACGGAACGGTGCCGTGAGGGGCGAATGTCAGCTTGGTCCGCACTGGGTGGCCGCACCAGCTTCTGGCCGGTTCCGCCACGAGTCCGCAATGCTGCCGTAGAGATCGCAATGTCGCCGCAGCAGAAGGTGGCCCGTCATTGCTCCTTTGTGTCGCGGGAGAGCAGGTGCAGGGCGCGCAGCGCGGCCTCCAGGGCGAAGCGGTGGTCGGGGTCGGCGAGGCGGTCGCCAAGCAGGACGTCCAGGTTCCGCAGGCGGTAGCGGACGGTCTGGGCGTGCACGCCGAGCATGTCGCCGACCTGCTCCGCGGGCGCCCGCGTGGAGACGTGCACGCGCAGGGTCTCCACGAGCCGGTCGCGGCGGCTGGCCGGCAGGTGGTCGATCGGGGCCAGTTCCCCGGCCGCGAGACGGGTCACGAGCGCCGGGTCCGAGAGCAGCCACAACGTCACCAGGTGGTCCTCGCAGCTGACCAGGGGAGCGTCGGCCACCACGCGTTCGTCGATCAGCTGGAGCAGCCGGCGCGCCCAGCGGATGGAGTCGGCGGCCTGGGCGGGCGGCACGGTCGGCCCCACCACGGCGTGCGCGCCCGCCAGCGCCGCTTCGAGCATCGATCGGCGCTCGGGGGTGAGGGCTCCGGGTATCAGCAGATGCGGCTGCGGGATGTCCAGGTCCAGGAGGACGTCGTCGGCGAGGGCCGCCTCCAGGTGCTCGGGGACCGGGGTGCGCAGGGCGACCATGGTGACGTCGGTGGGCAGTCGCCAGGCCGCGGCCTCGCAGAGCGCGGGAAGCGCCTGGGGCAGCGGGGGAGCGGCGAGGATGAGGTGGAGCAGCCGTCTTCGCCGTGCCGGTACCTCGGAGAAGGCCCGCGACTGCACCTCGATGTAGCCCTCGCGGGAGATCTGCTCCAGTTCGTCGACGTACGCGAACAGGGCGTCGGCGAAGGCGAGGATCAGGGCGGGCGAGAGCCGGTACTGCTGGCCCACCGCCTTGGCGCGGCGCAGCGCGATGCGGGCGCCGAGCCGGTACGCCCCCCGCAGGGTCTCAAGGGCGCGTCCCTCGTACGCTTCCACGCGGCCGAACTTGCGCAGCAGTTCGTCGCGCAGCTCGGCGTTCTTGCCGGGTTCGGCGACGCGGTCCACGAAGGCCGCCAGGGCCTGCTCGACACCCTGCCGGATGGGTTCGGCGTTGGGCCCGTTGAGCAGCCGCCCGTACTCGGGGTAGGCCCGGGTGACCTCGGCGCCGATCTCCTTCAGGAGGCCGGGTAATTCCGGTCTCATGAACGCGGCGAACTCCTTGGGAAGGGGTTCGAGCGGTTCACCGACTTCAGGCGGTCGCGTGGATGAAGGCATACGTGCCGTCCCTTGCTCTTCGGGCCCACGGTGCACCGGTCGTGCGCCCCGGCCCGTCACGGGGGAGGCGCACGACCGGTCTTGAGGTGACGCGTGTCTGGGCTGTTGAAGCTAAATCAAGTTCCATGGGACGTACACAGTCCGTACACATTTCGGTTCGGTGGGGCGTGGCACGGCTGCTGGGACGGCTGGAAATCGCCGCCGCGCGGCCATTACTCGACGGCGGAGTGCCAGTTCTGCGCGAGGCGCTTGCCCGCGTCGGGGGCGAAGGTGCCGGGGGCGTTGAGGCCGGCGAGGTGCGTCTGGGAGTTGTTGAGCGTCAGGCTGTTGTTTCCCGCGGCGGAGGGCAGCCCCGTCTTGGCGTTGACCGCCGCGTCGATCAGGCCGAGCAGGCCGAGACCGCAGCCACTGGCGCCCGGCACGGCGAAGGTGCTGTCGTTCTGCGCGGCCCCCGTGAGGTTGACGCGGCTCATCTCGCCCTCGTCGTCGGCCGTGCCGTCACCACGGAAGAACGACATGCCGAATTCGGGGAACTGCAGGTTCTTTGGACGCAGCACGACGGGTTTGGCGGCGGTGCCGATGTAGCACTTGGCGCCGAGGAACGGGTTCTCCAGGTGGATGCGGACCGGTATGGCGACGATCGGCTTGTCGGTGACGATGCCGCCGGTCTGGTCGAAGTCGTAGGGTGCGCCGACGGACTCCACCGTCGCCGTGATCTTGTTGAGCGTGCTGTTGCTGAGCTGCTTGCAGATGTCGGTGATCGCGGGGATGTTGCTCGGGCACATCAGCCCGAGGAGGCCGCCGGGGACGGTCGCGGAGTCGGCGACGAGGGCGCCGCCGGACGGGGCCACCACGGAGCTGGTCCCGTCCGAGTTCTGGACGACCCCCATTTGGAGGTTGGTCTTCCCTGTGGGCACGGTCGTCCTGCCCAGTTTGATGGAGCCGTTCGGTGAGGTGGAGACCACGCACTGCGGGGTCTTGACCAGGCCGTCGGCGGCCAGCATCGCCGGGGCGTCCACGGGGCAGCGGGTGAAGGGTGCCCACTCGCCGTTCGGCGCCGCGACGGCCGCGGTGGCGGTGCCCATGGAGGCGAAGGCGCCGAGCGCGGTGCCGAGGGCGGTGGCAGTGGTGGCGACTCTGGTGCCGAGGGAGAACCGCATCATGTGGCCTTCCGGGTCGGGGAGTTGAGGGGGAGAGGGGCGGGGCTGGGGGGCTTGGGGGATCAACGTTCGGCTACGGGGATCTTGCGGGGCTGGGCGTCCTCGGTGCACTCGTCGGGGTTGAGCACATCGGCCGAGACGAAGCAGGTCTGCCCCTGGATCTGCTTGACGTAGTTGTCCGGGCCGGAGACGGAAGCCGTGAGCAGGCGGTCGAGGTCCTCACCGTCGGCGGTGCCGCAGCCCGTGAAGGCGGGGATGGTGACCTTGCCGGTCAACGGGCCGCCGGACAGCAGGAGGTAGCCGGTGGCGGGCTGGCCGGTGGTCTGCTCGCCGCGGCCGTGCAGGACCAGGTGGTCACCGGGGTGCTTCGCAGGGTCCGGGTCCGGGGAGGCGAGCGACGTCTTGGTGCGGCACTTCGTCCCTACGTCCAGCGGGGTGCCGTTGACCTTGAGCGACGTCACCCGGAGCACGACCGGTGCCCGGACGTAGGTGTCCGTGCTGGTGAACACGAAGTCGGTGGTGCCGTGCGAGTCGATGGTCATCGGACCCGTCTGCTCCAGCACCATCGTGGCCGTCGTGGGGGTGAAGTCGAAGGTCAGGAAGGTCGCGTCGAAGGGCTGTGTCTGCTTGCGCTGCCGGTGGTAGAGGTCGGCGGTGGAATGCTGGGTGATGGTGGCGCCGCTGTAGTCGGGGAAGAACACGAACTGCGGCTCTCCCTGGGTGATGAGCGTGCAGAACGGCGGGATCAGCGCGGCGCCGTCGAGCTTGTTCACGTTGGAGTAGCCGGTGATGTAGGCGTTCAGGGACATCGGTCCCGCCGGGTACTTCTCGTCGTACTTGCAGGTCGGCGCGGTACGTCCGGCGGAGCCACCGCCGGGACCGGGCTCGGTGACCTTCGGGGTGCGCCCGCCCGCCGGGCCCTTCTCCGGTTGCCCCGGCCTGCCGGATGCGGAAGGCTCGTCGGAGGCGGAAGGCGCGTCGGAGGGGGACTCGGACGGTGATCCGCTCGGGGGTTGCGTGCCGCCTCCCTCGTCCTTGCCGACCAGGACGTCGGCCAGCCGCCCGCCGTCCGGCGCTCCCTCGGCGAGGTCGCAGTCGACGGTGACCGTGGCGGGGTCGGTGGTACCGCCGTCCGCGGTGCTCAGCGCGAGGTCCAGGGCGAAGTCGCCCGCCGTCATGGTCAGTTCGCCCGCGCTCTGCCCGGTCATCGAGGGGACGTCCCCCGTCGCGGTCAGTGTCAGCGGCCCGGCCGAGGGCAGGGCCGTGGGTTCGGCGCTGCCGCGCCAGGTCGCCTCGGCGGTGGCCTCGCCCTGGGTGACGCCCACCGTCAGCCGGGTCGCCGCCCGGGCACCGGCCGCGCCCAGCGCAGCGAGGTCCGCCACCGCGGGCTCCGGCAGCTCGACGGTCGTGGTCACGTCCGCGGGTTCGATCGGGTCGCCGACGGCCGCCCGCTCGGGCAGGGCAGCCGAGATCCGTACCGTCGCGGAGTGCTTTCCGGAGGGGAACAGGCATACGTAGGGCAGCGCGGCGTCGACCTTCTGCGTACCGGACGCCCCGGCCGCCGCGGGCACGGTGGCGGCCAGTACGACGAACGCGGCGATCGCCGCGCCACGTCCGCGGCTGCGGACCGCCCGTCGGACGGCGGTACGGGGGCCTGTCATCTGTCACTCCGCTCGGGTTGTCCCGCGTCCCGGGGCGGGGGGGGGGGGGGGCCCGCCCCCCCGGGCGC